>NZ_JAMPKJ010000057.1 GCF_039962115.1 Funiculus sociatus GB2-C1
CGTTTGGTAAGAAAAACTCTTTCGTTCTCTAAAAAACTCTCCAATCATATAGGAGCTATTTGGTATTTTATTCATGAATATAACGCCAGTTTATCTATAGAATGAAAAACTGGGGTTATCATTACTATGCAGGACTACCGGAAAACCAACCAAACCACCCCGGAACATCAGGATCGAATATCCATAAAAGCTGCGGAATTGCTACCCCCAAGACAAAAGGCGCTAAACACAACGTTCCGGACCACCCAAACCCGTTGTAGCGGCGTAACTCTTCTTGAATAATCCATTTGTACCAGCCGTAGTACAGCATCAGCGTGGCGACTGAGAAGAGTATCACTTGCCACAAGGGACGGGGTTTACCAAGGAGTTTGTCTGTCATATTTGTAGCTAGGGATAAAAGGTTTTTCTATCTTATTTACATTTCATAATATATAACAAATCGTAGGTTGGCTTGGTGGAACTTCATCCAACATTGGTGTAAACAAGCATGAGTTGTTGGGTTTCACTATCGTTCAACCCAACTTACAAATTACTAAATAAGTGGCTTTTTAGTTTAGCTATTAAACAAGATTAATTCTCGAATTGCTATTGCGGTTGCGGGTGCAAGTAGCACACCGTTGCGATAGTGTCCGGTGGCGAGAAGGACGTTGCTGTAACCGGGGAGATGACCGATGATGGGTGCGGGGCGACCTTCCGGGCGAGGGCGCAAGCCTGACCAAGTTCTGATGATGGTGGCTGCGGATAAAGGCGGGCAAAATACTAACGCATCCGACAAAACCTTCTCCAGCATTGCACCAGAAGCCACGACATCACCCGCATCTGGGGGAAATTCAACAGTAGCACCTACCCAATATTCTCCTAGGCCGTATGGCACTATATGAACATCATCGCCAGTAATTACGGGCTGAAAATCTGGATTACCCAAAGGCTGCGCTAGCCGCAGATGCAACGCTTGTCCCAACACTGGTTTAATATCAATAGACTCTTTTAAAGATGCCGTGAGGGGAGTTGAACCTAAACCAGCGGCTACAATTAGCCAATCACAATCTAACTTTCCAGATGTTGTTTGAATCTGCTGGCAAACACCATTCGTTGTTAATTCATTCTCCAAAACAGTGACACCCAATTTGAAGTTAACGCCGTTACGTTCTGCACCGTCAACCAAAGCTAAAGTTAGAGCAGTTGGATCGAGTTGTCGATCTTGGGGTGAATAGATAGCACCGAGAATTTTATCTTTACTCAGTTGAGGACAGTTTGACTTTAGTTTGGCAGCATCCCAAATTTCCAGATTCCAGCCTTGAGAAGAGCGAATTTCTACCAATTTTTCCCAATTAGCTAAATCTTCTCCTTCAAAACAAAGCATGATAATTCCCTGTTTATTAAAGGGAATCTGCCGTCCTGTAAGTGCCTCTAACTCTGGAATTAGAGTTTCATAGCGCTGGATGCTACTTTGCCGCATTTTCCAGGCATTGCCTTTAAGTTTGCGGCTGATAACGCCCATTAAAACGCCCAGTGCCGCTCCTGTGGAAGCTTGGGCGGGTTGTTGTTTATCCAAAACTGTCACGCTTAGCCCTGAAATTTGACTCAGTTCATAAGCGATCGCAGCCCCAACAACACCGCACCCGATTATGACTACATGACTCATTTCAATTAAGGCAAAAGGCAAAAGGCAAAAAATAAGAATTCTTTATTTTACCTTTTACCTCCCCCTTTTTAAGGGGGGCAGGAGGGATCGCCTTTTGCCTTTTTTTTAGGCTTTGGGAATTAAATTCAAGAAGCCATCGAACTCCTGCAATACAGATCGGAAGTTACTCACAGCTTTCTGATAATTCGCCTCTTTAGCAGCTTGGTCAATCCTTACGAGATCGCTATAGATATCTTTTGCTGCTTCCCGCGCCGCCTCTTTGTCCTGGGGGGACAGGTTCGCCGCCACACGGTTCATGCTTCGCCGCAATTCTCCCAGGGGGCCATGAATGAACGTACCTACATCTACCCATCGCCGTTGTTGGATCATGGTTTGCAGTTCATTCATGCGATCGCGAAATTCCTCAAGCGCTGGAACATACTCCTGAATCTGCTCGATCTGAGCAGACGTGTACTTGGGAGCCGATTTTGTTGCGGCAGTTACACTACTGCAACTGATCGTGAATGTGGCTACCAGTGCCAGCATCAAAGCCAAAATAGACCGAAAACGTACTTTTAGCATTCTTTTTGCAATCAACCTCTCAATTAAGCGTCCTTAAAAATATTAGCGGCGAAGAAAGCTTAAAAGTGCATCACTTACCTTTACTGACCAATGCTCTTGCGGATAATGCCCCACTTCTTCCATTTTCGTCAGTTTGGCATCCTGAATGGAACTGGCGAAGCTTTGCGCTTGGCTTAAGGGTAGCCAAGGATCTGCGGTTCCCCAGGCTATCAGAGTAGGCTGCGTCCAGCTACTAAAGCCGGATTCAATTTCTGCCATTGACTCCTTTAGCTGGAGATTCCGCACGGTGTAAAGAAGACTCCGCCCCGCATCGGAACTTTTGAGGAAGGGACGGCGGTAAATGTCTAAATCTTTGTCTTCTATTCTGTAACCACTGCCACCTTCTAGGGTTCTGTCCACTAAGAGGGGATCTTGCGTCATCATATCACCGACCAAAGGCAAACCTAGTTGTTGGATTTTCCAGGGTAACTTGGCGGTGGTTGATACAGGCGCGTTGAGGATTGCCAAGCGTTCGATTTGCTCTGGATGACGCAAGGCATACTGTAGACCGACAGAACCCAAAAATCCCTGGACTACCAGGGAAAATTGCTCAATTTCCAGATTTTTGATAAATTCTTCTAGGGCGTTAATAAAAGCATCGGGTGTATAGGCAAAGTCTCGCTTGTCGGGTTTTGCTGAGAAGCCAAAACCAATCCAGTCGGGCGCGATCGCTTTATACCCTTTCTCTGCTAAAGCGGGCATTACCCCGCTCCAACTGTAACTCTGCGACGGCAACCCGTGCAGCAGCACCACTGGCAGTCTATCCGTCCTCCCAAGCGGATTCTCTTCCCGATAAAACCACTCCAGCGAACCTACTTTAATTAATTGCTCGTTCGTTGACACTATCTTTGCCTGCACATTTTCCGGTTGGAAAGAGCTTACCGCCCAACGCGATCTACAGGCAAGTCGAATCGATGCAAGGATTTTATTTAAAATTATAAAGTTGATATATTATCCAAAATATGCGATTTTTTTGTCTCCTTTCTTTAGTATCGTGGTAATATTTATTTATACCCTATTTTTTAATAATAAAAATATATATCTTTTTCAAAAAAATGCAAAGATTTCCATTATTTAAGTATACATCCAGAGGAGCAAATTGCATAGTATAAGGAGTTACCATTTTGCATCGATTTAATAATTAAACTTAAACAAGGATGCACCAATGGTTGCTTCCGAAGGAACATCCTGATATATTAAAACCCCAAAACAACACAGAGAACTAAGTGAACGCAGCTGAACAAGCCACAAATATACAAGTCGCTAGTAAGATTGCTGCTGTTGTCAATCTGTATAAGTCTGAGTTTCCTGATGCTAAGGCAGACTTAAAACCGTGGGCAAATGATCCGGATACTAGAGAATTAGTAGATCCGGATTCCATTGATATCGGCTTTCATTTTCCAGGCAGAAGTCGATTATTTCAAAGCCGCAGCATTCTAGTGCAGATTCGTTTTTACGAAGATCCCCTAACCGGAGATCGCCGGGTCATCGGCGTAGAAGCGGCGGGATTTGACCATAAAGGCAAGCAGTGGCGACTTTCCACCGTTGAAGAGTGGCAGTTTGTCGGGGAAACCCAGCCAGCAGCTGAGGTGGGAGAAAAGCTAAAACACTTTTGCCGACAGATATTTGAATTGTTCAACGGCGGCGAGACAGATTAAGAGCAACTACCCGTACAAGCAGCCGGATAAGAAGACTGATAGGTAGAAGAACGCTTACCAAAGATAGTGTAACGGTTGTCGCGCATTTGTTCGTAAGTGCGATCGCCCATCCATTTCACCCCAGGTAAGGCGCGATAAGCATCCACGAACGCGCTACCCATCGGCAACAAACGCCCAATTTCTTCAGCTGCATCGCTACCCTGCCATCGTCTCTCACTTTGCTCACCATCAATCAAAATCATCCCCATTTCGCAGTCTTGGGGTGTAATTCCAAAGTGATTCAAAGCCACTTTGTCTTGCATCGGGATGTATTGAAACAACTGTCCCTTATCTAAGTTTTCCAGAAATTGCACCAGAGTAACGCAGAGATTGCAATTGCCGTCATAGATTACGTTGTAAGTCATTGCGATCGCTTTCTTTTTTAGGATTAGCAGTATATTTCTATTTTGAAGCCTCTGGCTGCGAGGAGGGGAAAGTTACATCTTCGTATATATCTGCGATCGCGCACCGAAAATCTACACTTGCCAAATGAACCTCTGCGCCTTCGTCATAGGGATAAAGCACCCACAAACCCTCTGCATTCCGGCGAAAGCATTCCACCCGCATCCGAGTTTGACTAATCAGGACATATTCCTGAAGCGACTCCATTTGTCGGTAATCACTAAATTTATCGCCTCGGTCAAATGCTTCTGTCGTGGAAGATAGCACCTCTACAATTAAGCAAGGATAACGCAAAAAGTTATTAAATTCCCTATCCCGGCGATCGCAACTCACCATCACATCAGGATAGTAATAAGTATCAATTGACTCAATATGAGCCTTAGTGTCTGCTATGTAAGTTTGGCATCCACTCCCGCGCACATGATTTCTGAGCATCGCAAACAAGTTTCCGGCAATAATTACATGAATATTGCTTGCGCCTGCCATTGCATAAACTTGCCCATTTCTGTATTCATGCTTGATAGGGCTAACTTCTTCTGCTTCTAGATATTCCTCTGGGGAGATGTGGTTATAACTTGGATTTGCAATCATCTGCAATTACCTCGCTTTCCGGGTTATATCCAGTTTAAGCAACCCAAGGAAAGCTTTAAATATGCGATCGCGCTTTACTTAACTCAAAACTTCTATACGGCGGTGTATTCAGCTACAGTCCTCAACAGCCGTAGTAAGTCACAATATGCAGTTGCACGATTAGAAGGCAGCGATCTGGTTGATGAAACCTCGAATCATCGTCTGTGGCTTGGGTTCTACTGGGTATAAAATATTCTGTTTACTAAGACAGCAGGGTGCAAGCGTCGTGGGCATCAATGCCGCGCCTCTACCTGGTGAAGAATATGATGTCGTAATTGGAGAATTACGAGCAGCTTCTACTTTAAAAGCAGCCGGGATTCAGGAAGCACATACATTAGTGCTATCTGGGGAAGATGAGGCGCTGAATTTAGCAATCCTCACCCAAGCCAGAATTCTCAATCCTCGGATTCGGATTATCAATAGATTGTTTAATACTAGCTTGGGCGATCGCTTAGACCATACGCTCCCCGAACACGTCACCATGAGCGTTGCTGCCCTTGCTGCGCCCGTCTTTGCCTTTGCCGCCTTGGGAAATCTAGCGATTGGACAGTTGCGGCTGTTTAACCAAACTTGGCCCATCCACGAAGAGTATATTCATGAAAATCATCCTTGGCTAGGTCGCCGATTAAGCGATTTATGGGAGGATCGCGCCCGGATGCTAATCTACTATTTGCCAGTAAATAGTCAGATGGATCTGGTTTCTGCGGTAGTGTATGGGCAAGAATTAGAAGTAGGCGATCGCTTAATCGTTGGCACCCAGCCCAACGTCGCTAGAGAACGTAAACTGGCGCTGCCAAAACTGCTCAAAGTCTTTACCAACCTGCGACAGTTTCAGCAACACGCTCAACCAGTTTTAATGATGACTCTCGTTTTACTGATCACAATTTTCATCGCCACCCTTACCTTCATCTGTTTCGAGCGACACAATTCTGTTGTTGATTCCCTTTATTTCTCCGTCGGTATGATTACTGGCGCAGGTGGACAAGAGAAAGTAGCAGAAAATGCTCCCGACAGTATAAAAGTCTTCACAGCCATAATGATGCTAGTGGGTGCTGGTGTAATTGGGATTTGCTATGCGCTCCTCAACGATTTTGTACTAGGAAGCCGCTTCAAACAATTTTGGGATGGCGCACGAGTTCCCCAGAAAAATCATTACATCGTCTGCGGACTCGGCGGCATTGGTGTAAAAATAGCCCAGCAACTCCATACCCACGGACATGAGGTTGTCGTAATCGAACGCGACTCCGACAATCGATTTCTCAACACCGTCCGCGCATTGGGAGTACCAGTAGTTCATGGAGATGCCAGCTTATTTGCCACTCTGGCTGCTGCCAATATCCACAAAGCAAATGCCCTCTTAGCCGTCACCAGCGACGACATGGCAAATTTAGAAATTGCCTTAAGCGCCAAAGGCATTGCTCCCAAATTGCAAGTTGTCGTGCGGACTCAAGATCCGCAGTTTGCTTCCCAAGCGCAACAAGTGTTTGAATTTGAGGCTGTGCTGAGTCCGACGGAATTAGCAGCGCCTTCCTTCGCGGCGGCGGCTTTGGGAGGGCGAGTTTTAGGCAATGGCATGACTGGCAATAGTCTTTGGGTTGCCTTAGCCACGATGATTACACCCGGACATCCCTTTTGTGGTAAGCGCGTTAAAGAGTCCGCAATGGATGCAGATTTCGTGCCTTTGTACATCGAAACCAACTGCCAAACCATCCACGGCTGGAATGTTTTGGAAACTGGACTCGGTGCTGGTGATATTTTATATTTGACTATGCCAGCAAATCGGTTAGAGCAGTTGTGGCGCGTGACACCCTCTCAACTTATAGCCACGTAATTTGGTAATTGGTAATTAACATCAAAACTTTCAATTTGCTTCCATCCAAGCGATACACTGCTGCATCTGCTGGTGCATTGTCTTTGCGTCCGCATGATATCTGCGTCCATGACCAGGTAACACCCACTCGAAGGAGTAGTTCGCCAGTTTTCGCATCGATTTAATCTGTTCTTGCCAAGAGTACCAACATACATCCCGGAAAGCAATCAGCTGATTGAGTCGGGAAGACCAAGCGAGATGATCTCCGGTGTACAAGAATTTATTCTTGTACAGCAAAACTGTGTGACCTTTGCTGTGACCGGGAACTGGGATAATCAATAGATCCGGTGTCAGCTGATAAGGCTCGGTACCAGTTAGCTGAATTTCCACATCACGAGTACCAGAAGTGATATCGTCGGTGTGGAGAATGCGCTGACACCCAAAATGCTCTCTATACTTTTTATGATCCGCCACATCATCTCTGTGGGTCAGGTACATATAACGAATTCCCCCCATCTCCTCTAACCGCTTAACTAAAGGTGGCGTAAACCGGGGAGAATCAACTAAAACATTACCTTCTGGCAGCACAATCAAGTAACTTGCCGCACCATAGGAATCTTCCGAATGATAGCCGCAATGGTAGACATTTTCTGCAACTAAAATTGGAAAACTCTGCTGCGCTTCTTTGATATCCTTTGGCTTCTCGATTGTACCAATGGAAGCGGTAGGACAAGCGAGGAGAGCTTGGAGACTACGCAATCTTTCTGCCTCATTTTCTGGCTGATGATAAACCGCTGACTGCTCATCAATGCGAGAAAATACTTCTGGAACCATCCAGCGGCACGTATCGCAATCAATACAAGTGCTATCGACGTAAAAATCGCCGTTCACATTTTGGGGACGGCTTTGAGTTAAATGAGCCATAATTATACCTAACGGTGCTGCAATAGACTTTCTACTTTACTCCCCACTCTTGTAGAGACACTAAGCGATCGCGTCTCCCTCTATTTCCTATCTTACACAAACCTTTTCGGTGTCAGAGCGATGATTGTTTTGAGCGAATCATCAGGACAAATAAAGCCATCTGCCAGCAGCAGAGACCTAAAAATAGTAACTGAGACAGCTCTACTATTAGGATGCAAAGTTTATTACATACCGCAAGATTTTGAACGATGCGGCACAGCAGAAAATGCTTTATACCACATTCCTAAATATCCCCAATATACTGCTGGAATTTGGGTGGGATATATTCCTGAACTTTATCGCTACGAAGCTATCTACAACGCTGCAAAAGCTAAAGGAATAAAATTGCTCAATACTCCCTGGCAACACCAGACAGCTCTAGAATTTGATTTATTTTATCCCTTACTAAAAGGGTTAACTCCGGAAAGTATTGTCATACACTCGATCAATGAATGTGCCAAAGCTGGCGATTTATTAGGATTTCCTGTATTTATCAAAGGGGCAATCCAGTCTGTAAAAACGCAAGGTTGGGAGTCCTGTGTAGCAAATAATTATGAAGATTTAGTCAGAATTTCCAAGCATTTATTAACTCTTGAATATGGTTCAAGAGGCAGACTTATTGTTAGGAAATTAGTAAGTTTGCGACACAACCGCTTAGCGCCAAACAGCTTCCCTATGGGCAGAGAATTTAGAGTTTTTATTTATAATCACCGCGTCCTAAAATATGGCTACTATTGGGAAGGACGCGATGATTTGAGCAAGTTATCGCTAGAAGAAGAAAACGCAGTCTTAAATTTAGCAGTTTTGGCATCTGAACGTCTCAATGTGCCTTATGTAGCCATCGATATTGGGCAATTAGAAAGTGGAGAGTGGATTGTAATAGAGACAGCAGATGCCCAATTTGCAGGTTTTAGTCAAATTCCTGTAATTGAGCTTTGGAATAAGTTAAAAGACATCACATTAGAAGGATGACGAGTAGTAAGGTAGACATTGCTACCCTACTGAGTTTACCAAGGTATGGGTTGGCGATCGCGCCAAAAACCACTTGTCGCACCATCATCAGGTAACGTAGCCAGCCAGACAATTGTATCAACGCCTTGCTCTAAAGTTCTCGGAGCATTCGAGCCGCCCATATCAGTTTTCACCCAGCCTGGACACACGGCATTTACTAAAATATTTGTGTCTTTCAACTCATTGGCAAAAAGCCGCGTTAGTGCATTCAGGGCAGTTTTGGAAATTCGATATGCAGGGTATCCTGTGTTCATCTCCGACAATTGTCCCGCACCCGATGATACATTAACAACTCGTCCATAATTATGCTTTTTCATCAGGGGAATTAAAGCCTGAGACAGCAGCAATGGCCCGTATAAATTTGTCTCGATTGTTTCCTGTAAAGTATTAATTTTGGTATTAAATATGCTATTTTCGGCATCCGTAAAATCTCTAGCTATTCCCGCATTGTTCACCAAAATATCCAGTTTCCCAAACTCATTGCGAATAAACTGCGCCAAATGCTCGATACTTTCTGCATTAGTGACATCAAGCGGATGATAAACAACATCCAATCCCTCAGCTTGCAGCTTTTCAACCGCTGCTTTGCCATTAGTTTCGTCACGACTGGTAAGAACAACTTGGATATCTTTTGAAGCCAGTTGTCGGCAAGTTTCAAAACCGAGTCCCCGATTGGCACCTGTGACAATTGCTATTTTTTTCATTTTTATTCCCTGGCTTACATTTATAATTTTAGTTAAAAATATTTTTAGGTTGGGCCCGTGCGACTAAGCAAAACCTAATAAATGCTTGAAATGGTAGGTTGGGCGATTAGTACCAACCTACGCTCTAACTGGGGAGACAGGTGCGTAAGCGTAACGCACCCTACGCATCTAGAAAAGTTTATTAAGTAACAATAGTTATTTCTCCAGCATCTAGATCGTAACGACAGCCGACAATTTTTAGTTTGCCTTCTTGGATCAGTTGAGCCAGCATCACAGAAGTTTCCTGCAACAATTCAACTTGATATTGAACATTGGCTACGACTGCATTCTCAACTGGATCGCCCGATTTGCCTTTTACCTTTGCTAAGGCTGGTTTGATGTCCTCAACAAAAGTGCCAATTCTACCAGGGAGTGGATCGCCTTTGACCGCCGCCGCTACTGCACCGCATCTTTCATGTCCCATTACCACGATCAGCTGAGCGCCTAATACCGCTGTAGCGAATTCTAGGCTACCTAAAGATGTAGGACTTACGACATTTCCAGCTAGGCGAACAACAAACAAATCCCCAAGCCCTTGATCAAACACAATTTCTGAAGGAACTCGTGAATCAGCACAGCTAAGCATGGCTGCAAACGGATACTGGCCTTTAGCAACTAATTGCAAACGTGCTATTGATTGGTTGGGGTTTTGACGCCTTTCCTGCACAAACCGTTTGTTCCCCTCCACCAATCTTTTCAAAGCTTCGTCAGGACTAACTGGTTTAGGATTGCTTTGATATTCAGCAGCAGCAGCTTGTGGAGAAATCGCTTCCTGTGCAGTCCAGAGGACACCGCCAGCAGCAGTAGCAGCAAGACCAGCTCCTCCCGCGCCTACCAGTTTCAATAAATCGCGCCGTCCCACAAACCCATCAATTCGACTCATTCTAATACCTCAAGAAAACGTTATTTCCCGATCCAAAAAATGGATGTGTATCTCATTGAAGTATATTTTTGGATAGAAAAATTTTTTTTTTTAGTGGAACAGAAATAGAGGATAATGTATAGTGCCTCGGCGCGAAGAATGTGGCTGCGTGCCGCATCCAAAGATCGCGATCGCATTTATTAAGCTGTCATACATTTAATTTGCCGATAGCTATAAGCACCCAAAGGTAAAAGCAACAATTGAGTTTTACAATTTTTAATTTTTAATTACTTGGTACCGCCGACAAATCAGCTCAATAGCCAATTAATGCCTCTTGGTTTGATAAACTTGTATGGGCCGGTCAATGCCTTTGAAACGAAACTCTCCCATTGCGGACAAGCCTTTTGTTCGCTTCAGCATTGAATAGGTTTTTTCACTGATAACAAATTCACCAGGCGGACAAATTCCTTCCATACGAGAAGCAAGATTAATCGTTGTTCCTAACACGGTATAATCTACCCTCTGAGAGCTTCCAACATCTCCAACTACGGCTTTACCGCTATTGATGGCAATCCGCAATTGCAGGGGTTCTGGAAAGAAGCGACAAGTATTGAGACGATCTAAACGCTCCAGCATTCCCCAGGCGGAGGCTACAGCTCTCTCGGCATGATCTGGCTGCGGTTCGGGAGCGCCAAAAAATGCCATAATGCAATCGCCAATAAATTTATCTAACGTCCCTCCAGCATGAAAAATTTCTTGCAACATTTCCTCGAAGAAGTTATTAAGCAAATGGGCAATTTGTGTGGGAGTTAACTTTTCCGAAAGGGCAGTAAAGCCAACAATATCAGCAAAGAGAATGCTAATTTCACCTTCTGAGGGAACCAGACGACCGTCTTCTAATGCCCCTTGTGTCATGATGTGTTGCACAACTGAAGGCGAGTGATAGCGTTCTAGTCTGTGGCGAATATTTGCTTCGCTTCTGAGTTTCTGTGTTAATAACCAACGTTGCACAGCTGATGCTACTAGATTGGCTAAAGCTGAAAAAAAGCTGAGGTCTTCTTCTCCGCCTTTAGCATAATGGTTAAAAGAAAGATTGGCATCGCCATAAAGAACGCCTACCACATGATGTTCATCCCAGAGAGGAACAGCTAAGGCGCTACGAATGCCTTTGGCTAAAATACTTTGTTCGCCTACAAAGCGTTCATCCCTTTGAGCATCAGCGGTTTTTACAGCTAATTTATCAGTAAATACTTTTTGACAGATGGTGCGGCTAATCCAACTGTCATCGGCTGTTATATTTTCCTGTTGAGAGATATCTCTGGCGGCTGCATCAAGTAATTCAAGTTTGCCCGAATCATTAATATCAACTAATAGTGCCAAACGTTCGATACTTTTTAAATTGCGAAAAACGATTTCCTGCACCTGAGCAAAAATCGCTTCTATAGATTCAGCAGAATTTAGACTTTTAGCTATATCCACCATGTCTTTGAGACGATCGATTGCTTTTTGGTGGTTTGAGGAGCGATCGCCATTATCATCAGCCTGTATCCACTGCTGTTGCAGTTCTTCGGCACTGCGAAAGATAGTCATTGCCTCATCAGCCAGCGGATATGTTACTGGCTTCTGGGGTTGAGGAGGATCGGTGAAAATAACATTTAGGCAAATATGCCCTAGCTGAATAACATCGCCGTGATTGACTTTTTGAGGGGAGGTCAAAAGACGTTCATTTAACCGGGTACCGTTGGTGCTGTGCATATCCTCAATCAACCACCCCCGATCAGGCGCTTTCACCAAGCGGGCATGGTAGCGAGAAATCTCAAAGTATGGTAAGTACAAATCGCATTCTGGCAACCGCCCAATAGTAAATTCCTCTTTTTCTACTGTGATGTAGCTTTCGGTCTTGCCTTCAATTTGTTGGCGCAGCTTTAGTTCAGCCATGACTTCAAACCTCCTTGCACCACAGCGAACAAGAGGTGCTAAAAATCTCTTGCAAAGCAATATTCAAATAGCGCACCGACAAAAGCAATGGCATTTCCCCAGCGATAGCGTAAGCAGTAGTGCTTTTGAGCGCATCGCTGCAACCATCTTAACCTTGAGAAAATCCTTCTACCGACGATTAGCAATGTTGAAATTGGCGGCGACGCTAGAAAAATCGCACCTTTGGCATTAGGAGAGAACAAGCGATCGCTTTGTCCCATTTTTCTTTTGATACTACACGCAGCTCCCCCGGATTAAAGGGGCTTTGTTGGATCTGCGTCTACCATCAAGAAACTGGTTTGGTACCATCCCTCTTGGTCTGATAAACCTTTATCGGGCGGTCAATGCCTTTGAAACGGTACTCTCCCATTTCCTCCAAGCCTTGCGTCCCCAAGGGAAGGCCCTTTTGGGGGGTTCGCGTCAGCATTGAATAGGTGGCTTCGCTGACGACACATTCACCGGGAGGACAAATTCCTTCCATGCGGGAGGCAAGATTAATTGTTGCTCCTAACGCAGTATAATCTACCCTTTGAGAACTGCCGACATCTCCAATTACTGCCCTACCGCTGTTGATAGCAATCCTGATTTGCAGCGGTTCTGCTAATACTTGATTCGCATTGAGATTTTCTAGACGAGTCAGCATTCCCATAGCCGCAGCAACAGCCTTGTCAGCATGATCTATTTGCGGTTCCGGAGCGCCAAAGAATGCCATAATGCAATCTCCAATATATTTATCCAGCGTTCCTCCAACCGCAAAAACTTCCTGTAACATTTCCTCGAAGAAAGCATTTAGCAAGTGGGCAATTTGTGCGGGACGCAATCTTTCCGAAAGTGCAGTAAAGCCGACAATATCAGCGAAGAGAATGCTGATATCAACTTCGGCGGGAACCAGACGACCATCTTCTAATGCCCCTTGGGTCATAATGTGCTGCACAACAGAAGGGGAGTGATAGCGCTCTAGTCTATTCCTAATTGTTTCTTCGTTTCTGAGTTTGAGTGTTAAGAGCCACCGTTGTACAGCTGAGGCGACGAGATTGGCTAAGGCTGAAAAAAAACTGAGGTCTTCTTCTCCGCCTTTAGTCCAATGGCTAGAAGGAAGTTGAGCATCGGCATAAAGTACGCCGACTACTTTATTTTCATCCCAGAGAGGAACAGCGATCGCGCTCTTGATGCCTTTGACGAAAATACTTTGTTCCCCTTCAAACCGTTTATCCATTTGAGCATCTGCGGTTTGAATTGCTACTTTTTCATCAAATACTCTTTGACAAATGCTGCGACTAATCCAACTACCCGACTCGGTGAGATTTTGAGAGACATCTCTGGTTGCGGCATTGAGCAATTCAAGTTTACCTAAACCGTTGACATCAACTAACAATGCTAAGCGTTCAATACTTTTGAGGCTGCGGAAAACAACTTCCTGCACCTGTTCAAAAATGGCTTCTATTGATTCAGCAGCACTGAGAGCCTTAGCGATATCTACCAAATCTTTCAGGCGAGCGATCGCTTTCTCCTTATTGTCGCTGGAATCTTTCGCCCCATCCGCTTGTATCCATTGCTGTTGCAGTTCTTTAACATTGCGAAGGATAGTAGTACCTTCAGGCGGTACCTCTAGCAAATCGGGTTTTACAGGAGCAGTTAAAACAACAACTACACCAACATCTCCCAGCCAAATAACGTCACCGTCATTTATCTGTTGAGGCGAGGTTACAGGACGTTCGTTCAATCGTGTCCCGTTTTTGCTACCCATATCCTCAATTGTCCAGTCTCCGGTCGCTGTCTTCAAAAATTGGACATGGTAGCGGGAAATTCCCCCAAAAGGCAAGCACAAGTCACATTCTGGCAAACGCCCGATAGTAAATTCATCCTGATTTACCGTAACCGTTCTTTCCGTATCTTCTTCTTTTAGGCGTAGTTTAAGTTCAGCCATGACTTAATACCTTTTTGAAGCAAAGCCAACAAAGGAGGCACAATTCCCCAGCCCGTAGTCTAAGTATAAATTTATGCAATTTAGATGCACAAAGCATTATTAGATCCAATGCGATCGCGCCCTTTCTATGAAAAATTGGGGGGTATGACCCCTCATCCTTAGAACAACAGTATCATAGTATGGCTGGTTTCCCATACCGGGTCGAGGTTGTAGCTATACAACGGCAAAACACACTGGAAATAAACCAGCGAATCACAGCAGAAATCGATTTTGTTAAAAATCCGGAAGACACTACTTATTTTTGGAAAAAAATCTATTATGTCAAACGGTTTACCTCCCAGCAGCGAAACAATGATAGGCACTTTACTAGACCAGCGTTATCAGGTGGTTCAAGTGCTAGGTCAAGGCGGATTTGGTCATACATACATCGCCCAAGACACTCGCCGACCAGGAAACCCCACCTGTGTCGTCAAACACCTTAAACCCGCTATTAGCAACCCGGAATTTTTGCAAACAGCTAGACGCTTGTTTAATAGCGAAGCGGAAACCCTGGAAAAGTTAGGAAATCATGACCAAATTCCCCGGCTGTTAGCTTACTTTGAGGAAAACCAAGAGTTTTATCTGGTACAGGAGTTTATCGACGGACATACTCTAAGTGTAGAACTTCCACCGGGTCAGCGGTGGAGCGAAACTCAGGCGATTCAACTGCTGGCTGAAGTTTTACCTATTCTAGAATTTGTCCACGGTAACGGGGTGATCCATCGGGATATCAAGCCGGATAATTTAATCCGCCGTTCCTCAGACAACAAGTTAGTTTTGGTTGATTTTGGTGCTGTTAAGCAAGTGCAGATGCAGTCAGTCCTTGCACCTGAAGGTGTAAACGAGACTGTAGCAATTGGCACCCCAGGCTATATGCCCAGCGAACAGGGACAAGGCAGACCCCGCCCCAGTAGCGATATTTATGCTCTCGGCACCATCGGCATCCAAGCCTTGACTGGCTTAAATCCCAGACAATTATCAGAAGATCCTGAGACTGGGGAAATTCTCTGGCGACATCAAGCTCAAGTCAGCGACTCTTTGGCAGATGTTCTAGATAAGATGGTGCGCCACTACTTCAAATACCGCTACCAGTCAGCAACTGAGGCGCTGCAAGCACTCGCCTCATTGACCAATCCCTCCACTCCGGGGGCTTTGGCGGCAGTCTTCAGCCAGAAGGTGCGCGGCTACTTCAAAGATGGCTCTGAGTCTGCTAAAGAGGCATTGCGTAGGTTCTCCGCCGAGACGAAGCCCCACACTTTGTCAGATGACGCAACTGCCCCTGTATCTACGCCCCAGCCAGCCATCCCCCCGACGCAGAACACAGTAACAATTGCTACTGGTAATCCCCCAACACATAACACTGTGACAGTTGCTCCGGGAAGGGAAGCGATCGCGCCAGACACTTCACAATCTAAATCCCCCCAGAAATTGCCGTTGCTAATCGGCGTAGGCACCGCTATTTTTGTAATTACAATCGGTGCAATTTCTGCAAATCGTCCCCCATCGCCTAATCCGGATACGGCTAAAAACCAAATTGAAACAACAGCTAAAACTGCACCAAAACCAAGTTGTATTGTTGTTACTAGCTCATCAAATGTCCGCTCTTTGGATGGGCGTAAGAAAACTGGGGATGTTGTGAAATCAGGAACTAAAGTATCTGTTACTGGAAAAGAAGAAAGTGGCTGGATAGAGATTAATGCTCCGGTGTCCGGTTGGATTTGGAAAGGTCGGACAAAAAATACTTGTCCTTCTAAATAGAAAAACCGGGTTTTTCAGGGTGCATAGAAAAAAGTTTGAGGCGAAGCGATCGCACTTTTTTTTACCCTATACTGGTGAGCAATTTGGGAAGATTTACTGCTTCAATCGTCTTCAAATCGAGTTTTTCTGAGGCGCGATCAATATCTATGCCAACAATGGAGTAAAATTCTATTACCTAGCGTGTATTTGGCGGCAATTCTAGGGGAATAGCACCTAATAAACCTGTGCGAAAATCATTTAATATCTGCCGTGCTGTGCGTTCTACATCACCTTTATGACGGTGATTTGCCACAGCGTGTATATATTCTTCACCCGTTAGGGGTACTGGATCTATTCCGTAGCGAGACTCTAATGACTTTACCAGAAATAAATCTGCATCTGGGCTGTTTAAATTTTTCAGAAAATCTACCAAAGCAGCTGCCACTCGTTGATTATCATAAGACGCATCACCGATATCATCGCAGATAGCTAATTTGAGGGCAGCAGATTGATTTTCTAACCTGGAAGGTAAAACGCCGGGAGCATCTAAAAGTTCAATTTGATCGGAAATGCGTATCCAGCGCAGTTGACGAGTCACGCCAGCACGACGCGCACTTTCTACGACTCTTTTTCCCAACAAGCGATTAATTAAAGCTGATTTGCCGACATTAGGAAAGCCGATCACAACGGCGCGGACTGGGCGAGGAAGCATCCCGCGATCGCTTCTTCGTTGATTCATCTGTTCCCCAGCTGCTTGCGCCGCCTTTGCCACTGCTACTATACCTTTACCATGCTGAGCATCAGTGAAGTATGGCGCTTCCCCTCGTTCCCTAAACCACTCTGTCCACATCTGTCGCACAGAGGGAGTAATCATATCCATGCGGTTGAGTACCAACACCCTCGCCTTGGTACCAACCCACTCTGGCACTTGGGGATGGTGCGTGGAGAGAGGAATGCGGGTGTCTCGCACTTCCAACACCACATCCACACGCTTAAGCTGTTCTTTGAGAGACTTTTCAGCTTTGGCAATGTGTCCGGGATACCAATTAATATCGGGAGTAGTCATAGAATTTTAGATTTTAGATTTTAAATTTTAGATTTTAGATTTAATCCAAAATCATCGGAAGCCTAGAAACTCCTTCGCCCCCGCAAAATCACGCCATATTTTGGGAAGAACGGGAGGTTGGGGGAAGAACCAGTAATGGTTCAACTCCCTGATCAATCTCCCCAAAAATCGCTTCAAAATCCAAAATTGATTAGGGAACAACCAAAACTGGGCAAGGGGCAAGGTTAATCACCCGGTTAGTGACACTTTCGGAAACGCCTTCCTCAGTCAAACCCAGTCCGCGACACCCCATCACAATTAAATCGGCATCCATTTCATCAGCAACATCGCAAATTGTAAAAGCCACCTTACCTGTTTGCTCAATGATCTCAGCTTGGATGCCTAACTCAGCAAATAGATTTTGTGCAGTTTTAAGCAATTCGGCAACGGCTTGTGGTGAGTTCATCGCATCTGGACGAGGCGATTCCTCTACTTCTGGTTCTTCTACCACCGACAGCAACACTAAGCGGCTACCATACTTTTGCACAATATTGGCAACAACATCAGCCGCTTCGCGGGCTTCTCGACTTTGATCGACAGGAAACAGAACAGTCTTGAACATGGCACGCACCTGTAGGAACCCCTACTCCTGTAAAATGTGGACGGCGCTGGCTAGAAAAAACTTAACTTGCGATCGCACTTTGGTTTATCTAGCTTTTGAGGGAAAAAGGTCAAACGACCATTAACACGCTACTGGTGGCGAAATTTTTAACTAAGACGCAATTAGGAGGTTCACGCTGTGTCCAAGAAAACTGTAGCAAATTTAGCGGCATCTGATTTATCCGGTAAACGGGTACTGGTACGGGCGGATTTTAACGTACCTTTAGACAATGGCAGCATCACTGACGATACGCGCATTCGGGCAGCTCTGCCAACAATTCAGGATTTAACTTCTAAAGGCGCTAAGGTGATTCTCTCCAGCCACTTTGGTCGTCCAAAGGGCGTAGATAACAAATACCGCCTGACTCCCGTTGCCCATCGCCTCTCAGAGTTACTGGGTAAGCAAGTCGTCAAGTGCGATGACTGCATCGGCGAAGATGTCGCAGCTAAGGTGGCGGCGATGCAAAATGGCGACGTACTACTGCTGGAGAATGTCCGCTTCTACCCAGAGGAGGAGAAAAACGACTCGGAATTCGCGAAAAAATTGGCTGCAAATGCCGATTTGTATGTGAATGATGCCTTTGGCACCGCTCACCGCGCTCATGCTTCCACTGAGGGCGTTACTAAGTATCTTAGTCCATCTGTGGCTGGATACTTGATTGAGAAGGAATTGCAATATTTGCAAAGTGCGATTGAAAATCCCCAGCGTCCTCTAGCTGCAATTATCGGTGGTTCCAAGGTTTCCAGTAAAATTGGTGTCATCGAAACGCTGCTAGATAAGTGCGATAAGCTGATCCTGGGCGGCGGCATGATTTTCACCTTTTACAAGGCTCGCGGGCTGAATGTGGGTAAGTCGTTGGTGGAAGAAGATAAGCTGGAATTGGCGAAGTCTTTGGAAGCTAAGGCGAAAGAGCGCGGCGTTCAATTGCTCTTGCCGACAGATGTCATCCTTGCAGATAATTTTGCTGCTGATGCCAACTCTCAAACTGTGAGTATTGATGCTATTCCCGATGGTTGGATGGGCTTGGATATTGGCCCCGACTCCGTGAAGACATTCCAAGATGCGCTTGCAGATTGCAAGACGGTGATTTGGAATGGCCCGATGGGTGTGTTTGAGTTCCCCCAATTCGCCAAAGGGACGGAAGCGATCGCACATACTCTTGCCGACCTCACTAAGACTGGCGCTACCACGATTATCGGCGGTGGCGACTCAGTTGCTGCGGTGGAACAGTTGAATTTGGGCGAACAAATGAGCCACATTTCCACTGGCGGCGGCGCAAGTCTGGAGTTGCTGGAAGGCAAGGAACTTCCAGGGATTGCAGCGTTGGATGAGGCGTAACGGCTAAAATCGCCTTGAGGAAACAAAGCCCGCCTAAAGCGGGCTTATGTAGAGACGCGTTAGCGAAGCGGTGCGAAGCACAATTGCGCGTCTCTATCTTTGTGTGAATATATTGTCAGTTCTCAAAAATAGCGATCGCATTTGTTTGTTGAGAGAAGGCGATCGCTGTAGTCAACAATGAGTGTAGCAATCTACACTCAGGAGAAATCCCCAAGAAAATCTATGAGGAAGCTGCAAAGTCCCCCGTCCATATGGTGGACAAGTAGTGGTAGCGCTATACGCGATCGCTAGTTAAATTGGAGTAGATACAGCGAGTCGTGAATCCTTTCTCCAAATGCTGCAAGCACAACTATTGCAGGGGCGTTACCAACTCCAAGAGCAGTTAGGACACAATGCTGGGCGACAAACCTGGCTAGCAACTGATGTCAGTGTGTCGCCGCCAGAATTGGTCATCGTCAAACTGCTAGCCTTTAACCCGCAGATGCAGTGGGATGATTTTAAACTCTTTGAGCGCGAAGCTCAAGTTTTAAAAAATCTTAATTATCCCCGAATTCCCAAATATCGAGATTATTTTTCCCTGGACAAAACTATTGGCGCTGGTTTGTGCTGGTTTGGCTTAGTCCAAGAATACATTCCGGGGAACACTCTACAACAACTTTTGCATCAAGGCAAACGTTTTACGGAAAACCAAGTACGTCAAATTGCCACAGATATTTTAAATATACTCATTTACCTGCACGAATTAAGTCCGCCGCTACTGCACCGGGATATCAAACCGAGTAACTTGATTTGGGGAGAAGATGAGCAGATTTATCTAGTTGATTTCGGTGCAGTTCAAGATTCTGCGGCTGCTGAAGGTGTCACTTTTACGGTAGTCGGAACTACGGGATATGCACCGCTGGAACAATTTTGGGGAAAAGCTGTACCAGCATCCGATTTATATGCGCTGGGAGCAACTTTAATTCACTTATTAACTGGGACTTCTCCAGCAGATTTGCCCCAGAAGAATTTGCAGATTCAATTTTCCCATCTTATAAGCATTAATCCCACTTTTATTTGTTGGATTCAATCCCTAACAGAACCCGATTTAAGCCAACGTTATAGCACAGCCAGACTCGCGCTAAAAGACCTGAAAGCAGAACGCTATCTCAACACTCCGCTGCAAAAAGTTCGTCAGCCGACTGGCAGTCGGATTCAGATGTGGAAGTCTCCTACCGAATTGAAAATTAAAATTTCTGGAAGAGGGTTATTATTTCTTGTAGATCTCCTAGGATTTGGAGGAAAATGGCTACTAGCAGCAGGCTCGATAATGTCTCTATTATCGCTACTTTTTATGCTATGTTGTCTGCTATTATTCGTAGCCATTGGTGTTGTGTCATTATTTTACTATAAGTTTTTTCTTCTGATTTCCTTAATGTTGGCTGGAGTGTTAATCGTTGGAAACATTTGGTTAGGGAATAATGTACAATCTGAACTGGCAAAAATGTTATCAAAATTACATTTAAACAACCTCAACTCCCTAGGCGATAATTACCTTTATTTCGACCAAGAAAGTTTTGTAATTGAAAAAAAACTTTTTGGCTTCTGTTATATTCGTCATCAAGGGCAAACTTCAGAAATTAAAAAGGTATATAAAATCGCTTCAAAGCGGCTAAACATTCAAACTAATAGCTGTAACTATTCCTTGGGGCGTAATTTCACTGAGAACGAGTGTAATTGGTTAGCTCAACAGATACAAGATTGGCTTAAATAAGGGCAAAGCTGCGTATAAGAATTTACGACTCACCGAAATTGCAACGCGAATGCTTCGCCTCTAATGACAACAGATAACTTACAACTAACAAGTAAATCATGCTGCAAACACAACAGGTATTACAAGGACGTTATCAGCTAGAACGGCAATTAGGGCAAAATGCAGGGCGGCAAACTTGGCTAGCAACAGATTTATCAGCCGAACCTAACCAAGAAGTAATTGTTAAATTGCTGGCTTTTAATCCGCAGATGCAATGGGAAGAATTGAAACTATTTGAACGTGAGGCTCAAGTTTTAAAAAATCTCAACCATCCCAAAATTCCGAAATATCACGATTATTTTTCATTGGATGAAGAGACAGGCGGCGGTTTACCTTGGTTTGGATTAGTTCAAGATTACATTCCTGGTAAATCCTTACGCCAAATGTTAGATGAACGAAAAAATTTAACAGAAAGTTTGGTGCAAAGAATTGCCACAGAGGTGCTGAAGATTCTGATTTATCTGCACGAATTGAGTCCGCCAGTTTTGCACCGCGATATCAAACCCAGTAATTTGATTTTCGGCGAAAACAGACAAGTTTATCTGGTAGATTTTGGTGCGGTTACTGACCGCGCTAAGACTGAAGGAGTAACCTTTACAGTAGTCGGAACCAGTGGCTATGCGCCGCCCGAACAACTATGGGGACGTGCAGTTCCAGCATCAGATTTGTATGCACTGGGAGCAACACTCATTCATTTGTTAACTGGAACACCACCAGCTGAATTACCGCAGCATCAAATGCGAATTCAATTTGCAGACAAAGTTAACCTGAACCCCAATGTTACCCACTGGATAGAAAAACTCATAGAACCCGCTCCCGAAAAAAGATTCACTACAGCACGGGAAGCACTTGAGGGAATGGTAGCAGCTACTTCCCCCAGTTATATTAAAACAAATCCTCAAGAAAATGAAAATTCAGTTCGTTATGGCCGTCTAGCGTTTTTAGCTTCGATACCACTAATAATTCTCGGTTTAGGTGTTACTGCTATGCCAGATTTGCTGGATTCATCAACTAAAGCCAAGCAATCTGAAGCGAAACAATATGTTAGTGCAATGAACCTCGCCCAGCAAGCTTATTTTTTGGATAACAATCATTTTTCTAATTCCGTTACAGAACTAGGGATTGGTATTAGCACTCAGACAGAAAACTACCAGTATTCAACTTGGGGGCCAGATAAAGCCGCATTTAACTATGGAATAACCCGAAATCGTAAACTCAAAAGCTATGTTGGCGGTACTTTCTTAGTACCTGTAAACGACGTTGGGGCTGCTAAGGGTGAAATGAAAACGTTGGCAATTATGTGCGAATCTAAGGCGACCGGAATAAGCGTAATTCCAAATCCAATCATTATAAATGGTCAACCAGCCTGTGGTGTTGGCACAACTAAAATAGGTAAGTGAAAATGTTAGTAGACACACAAGGCTGGAAATTCGGTAATTGGTAATGGTAATGACTAATACCTAATGACTAAGGACTAAAAATGCTGCAAGCAGAACAGGTATTACAAGGACGCTATAAACTAAACCAAAAACTAGGACAAAATGCTGGGCGACAAACTTGGTTAGCGACGGATATCGAAACTGAAGAAAAAGAGTTGGTAGTTGTCAAACTCCTAGCTTTTGGTGGCGAGGTGCAGTGGGACGATCTCAAGCTGTTTGAAAGAGAAGCACAGGTACTTAAACAGTTGAATCATTCCCAGATTCCTCAATACCGAGATTATTTTTGTATGGATGAGCGATCGCTCTGGTTTGCTATAGTCCAAGAATACATCCCCGGCGACTCTCTGAAGGAGTTGCTGAACTCCGGCAAAAAGTATACCGAAACAGAAGTTCGCAAAATTGCCTCTGATGTTCTCAAGGTTTTGATTTATCTCCACGAACTCAGTCCAACGGTGCTGCACCGAGACATCAAACCGAGTAATTTAATCTGGGGTAAAGATGGCAAGATATATTTAGTTGATTTTGGCGCTGTGCAAGATAAAGCGGCAAAAGAAGGAGCCACATTTACCGTTGTGGGGACTTATGGTTATGCGCCAATGGAACAGTTTGGCGGTAGGGCTGTACCAGCATCAGACTTGTATTCATTGGGAGCAACTTTGATTCATTTGTTAACCGGAACTGCACCAGCGGATCTGCCTTCTCGTAACTTGCGAATTCAATTTGAGCAGCAGGTGAGCATCAGTTCCCCAACGATTAGCTGGATTCAAAAGTTGACAGAACCAGCCCCAGAGGAACGGTTTAGCAGTGCGAAATCAGCTCTAAAAGCGCTGAAAGAAGGCACTCTAATCAACACTAGTACAGGAATTCAGCCGTTAAAGCAAGCAGTCCCGTTTAATAATAATTCTGGGCAAGGCAGATTATTTGATTCTTCGGTGGAGGTGCCTGAAGAAATTAAGGGTTGGAATTGGGGCGCATTTCTGTTGCCTTATCTGTGGCCTTTCACAAATAATGTTTGGTTTGGACTTATATCTTTGATACCAAATGTTGGTTGGTTGATGGCGATCGCGCTCGGTTCTAGGGGCAATGAATGGGCGTGGAAAAGTAGAAAATGGCGCAGTATTGAACAATTCAAAGCGCATCAAAGAGGTTGGGCGATCGCTGGACTGTTTATTGGGGTACCGATGGCTTGGTTATATATCGCTTTAATCCGCGCTTTGCTGTTTGGCATTGGCATTTAAACTGGGTGCGAGTAAAACCCAAAACCATTACACCTGAATCTAGACAAGTGATTGAAATGGTGAACTGCTTATCCTGCATTCCTTCTAAAAACAGCACATTTTCTGGTTCCCAGCCTGGGACTAGGAACGAGAAAATAGCGTTTCTAACTCATTGCATCAGGATTCACAGGAACCGAGGCATTTACTAAAGGCAACAGGGGGCCGCTTTGCTCCTGCCCATTTGTCGCCAATTCGCTATGACACAGATAAACTCGCTCCCCCACTCGCCCTAGTAAATCTAGTAAAATCCGCCGCAGCCTTTGCTCATCAGCTACTTGGGTATCTTGTTCCCTAATTGGCTCTCCTGACCAATCCTTGAGAAACAAAGGCGCACCAAATAGGGTAGCAGCACCGCCCTTTGACCACAGGGGAGAACCCGCATCTAGCCAAAATTGCCAGCGGTGGAACCGTCGAGAAGCTCGGTATTGAAAGATTGTAGCCAAAGTAACAGCGCGACTACTCAGACCTAGCCGACGAACTGGGTAAGGGTTGGCGGTGACGGTACCGCGACGCAACAGGCAGATGAAGCGTTCAATGGTGTCGCGATCGCTATCGCCTCCCCCGCTTTTTTGTCGCAGTCGTCCCTCGACTTCCCAGTAATGTTGCGCGGTTTCCATCAGTTCACGTAAGGCTGCTAGCTGGTCGTAGGGGAGATTGCTACCTTTCCACAAAAACTGCTGAATTGCCCGGTCAAGCAGGGCGACGTAGTTGGGAATCAGACGCTGTTGTTGCTGAGTTTGCTGCTGCTCTATCCACCCCAAAATCTGCTCGTAGGCTTTACAGGCAGAGTGTCCCAGCCGATCCCATCGCGGGAAATTCGTCACAGGTAGCAAACGGGGTTGCTCTGGATCTGGGGAATAGCAGTAATCTGCCAACAAACCTGCCCGTACTGGATCGATGGCCGGGGATTGGTGATTAGAGATTGGTGAAGAGGCAAATTCTTCCCCCACTCCCCAGTCAAGAGTCAAGAGTCCCCAGTCCCTAGTCGGACTAAGTACGACCAACATTTCTGCTACGGCATCCCGGTTTACCAATCGCCCCAAGCCTGGATAAATTAGAGCTAAGAGTGTGAGCAATGCCCGGATTGTGGGGGAACTAATTAGGGGGCGCTGGTCGTTGAGGGACTCTACCGGGATACCTTTGCTTGTGAGAATTTCGACTAGGGTATAGCGGGCGATCGCATCCAAACCAGGCGCAATTACTGCCACATCGGAAGGCTGCACTTGTCCACTTTGTACCGCTTCGGCGATCGCTTCCCCAGTTTGCCGCAACAACTGAGCGCGGGACATGGTTTGAATCAACTGTACCGACTCTGGTAAGCTCAACATATACATCGGATCGCGCACCGTCTCTACGATTGGCTCTCCGTAAACTGCCCCTAGATTATTCTGGGCGCGATCGCTCAAAGTTTCTACCCGACAGCGCGAAGCTAGACGGGCCAGGTAATTCGGATCGGCATTCAAACCCAATCGCACCGCTCCATCCGGATTATAAGTAAATGCCCCTACCGCTCCCTTATCCAAAAGAAAATTAAATAAATCGCCAGCTATAGCTGGGTAATCATCCACATCATCCGCCAACACCCCTTGATAGCGGCGAATTAAATGCTGCTGATAAGTTTCATCTGGCAGCAGATACCGCCAATAAAGTTCGCATATAATCCCATAAGTCAGCAAACCCCTCTCCAGACACCATCCCCGCCAGCCAAGCAGTAAATTTCCTACATCAGTCCAATTAATAGCTGAATCTTCAACGCTTTCCCCATCCTCCTCCCTCTGTGTTAATGGGAGTAAGATGCCTTGTTCAAGAATAGCCGGAATGTCCTCAAGTGGTGTCCCACTAATAGCCGCTAGCTGCAACAAGTCCAGAATCCGACGCACCACACGATACTCGCTTACTCCCAGCATCTGTAAGCTGCCTTTATCTAACTCAGAACGCCACAGCCGAGTAGCTAACTCCTGCTCAGTTTCCGGGCGTAGCCGGACTGGAAATTGCGCCCTTAAATTCAATCGCCCAATTAGCAAAGGCCAAAACAGTATAATTTCATCCTGAAAAAACCCTAAAGGTGTCTTAGATTGAATCGGATACCGCCCATCTGTCGCAGCAGCCAAACGGTCAGCTAACTCGCTCCGGTTATCATCATTAGCAGCAAACACCAAAATCGATCTTTCCGAGTCCCGTCGCCTCCTCCTCCCCTGAGTTGACAGCGAAAGTCGGTTCTGTTGCGATCGCACCTCCACCCACTGACAAAACTGATTCACCAGGCGAGTTGTCTTACCACTTCGGGTTGATCCTCTGATCCAGTTTGGCTGAGATTGGGTTAACATTGCTAAACGCTGGGGATACTTTTAATTTAATACTCTGTTTCTGTTATGAAACTACCTTTCTTTACACAGCTCCGCTCTTCCTTAGATGCTGCCAGCCAGTGGTACATCCGGACACCAGAAAGGGCCTTGGAGCGGGCATACAAAGCAGCTTTAATGATTAAAGCAATTGAAGACGAACATTTTGACGGCAACAAAATATCTTCTGATTCCAAAAAATACCGCGAAAATGCCCTTTCTTATTTCATAATTAAGCTTAATAAATATTTAAAGGATACTAGGTTAAGTTTGTCCGAATTTCATTCTAGCACTTCAATTGTTAGCCTAGCAAATCAAAATAGAACCAGATACACAATCGATGGCTCGGAATACAGAAACGTTGCCGAACTGGAAAATAGAGAAACCCAATCAATAACTCTAGAAAAACTCAAGTTTATTGACGATGTGATATCTAAATACCAGTCTCAACCAAAACGTTCTTCATCGCCATCACCATCGTCATCGTCAGCCTTGATGCCAGTTTCTCAATCTAAACTTGTAGAAGCCAACCTTGATAAAGGAGAATTATATAATCAGCCAATTTACTTTGATAAAAGCAAAGTAATCGGAGAAGCTGAGACAATGACTGATACAACAAGTTTTGTCCCCAGGTCAATCTTGAGTACCTTGGATCGGCTTAAAAGAGACTTCAACCCAAAATCAGAAGAGGAAGTTGTTAAAAACTTTCGGATATCTCAAACAAAAACAATAATTTCTATTAGGTTTATTTTAGTTTTGATTTTAGTTCCTCTGTTGACTCAGCAGGTAACTAAAACCTTTCTAGTAGCACCTCTTGTTGAGCGCGTCAGAGATGAAAACAAAACTGAAATTTTCTTAAATGTTGATTTGGAAGAAGAAGCTTTTCACGATTTGCAAAGATTTGAGCAACTATTAAAGTTTAGAACTTTGGTAGGTCTAGCTCCGAAGTTGTCACCGGAGGAAATGGAAGAGGAAGTCAAAGAAAAGGCATTTGAACTGACTGAAGAATACCGTCACAAAAGCGCTAATGCCATAAAAAATGTTTTTGCTGATATATTTGCGGCTGGGGCTTTTTACGTTTTACTGATTAACAGTCGTAGGGAAATTGAGATTTTTAAAGGTTTTATAGATGATGTTGTTTATGGTCTGAGTGACAGTGCTAAAGCTTTTATTATTATTTTGTTTACTGATGTCTTTGTAGGATTTCACTCACCTCACGGCTGGGAAGTGATTTTAGAAGGAATATCAAGGCACTTAGGCTTGCCGGAAAACAGAGACTTCAACTATTTATTTATCGCCACTTTTCCAGTGATTCTGGACACGATTTTTAAGTATTGGATTTTCCGTTACTTGAACAGAATTTCGCCTTCAGCAGTTGCTACTTATCGGAATATGAATGAATGAAGGGATTGGGGATTGGGGATTGGGGGCTGGGGATTGGGGATTGGGGATTGGGGATTGGGGACTGGAGATTTCTCGTTACTAGACGGTCGCCTAGTAACGAGCGTTATTTTTAATTTTTAATTTCTCTTTGGTAGTGGGGACGGCAAGGTGTACCCCAGCAAACCTGCTGCGGTGGAATGTTGCCAAAAACGCTGCTGCGCGCGCCTATTACCGAATATGCGCCGATTTCCACCCCAGGCGCAATAAAGCAATCGGTGGCAATCCAAGCACCATTGCCAATGGTAATGCCGGATGTTATTAGGTTGAAAGTTGGATCGTGGATGTCGTGACTACCAGTGCAGAGGTAGCTTTTTTGGGAAACTACACAGTGCTGACCAATGCGAATTTGGTCAAGGCTGTAGAAAACGACATCATCGCCAATCCAACTGTAATCGCCAATTTCCACTTTCCAGGGAAAGGTGAAGCGGGCAGTGGGGCGGATAACGACACCTTTGCCGATTTTTGCCCCAAACAGCCGCAGTAGGGAGCAGCGCAAGCTGTTGACGGGATGGGGAGTCAAGGGGAATGCGATCGCTTGCACCAACCACCAGAGCAACACAAACCAGCCTGGTCTTCCCCTGTCAAACCAAGATTGGTCGTAGCGGCGTAAATCTACCAATACCTCGTCTAAAGCTGGCTTTGACTCCCCTGGTTCCAACACTCTAGACGCTCCCTGTTAACGAATCCGGCTCTTTTACAGGCTGGGGAGGGGCTTTCGGTGTCGCCGCTGCTACGTTCAACTGACCGCCAAACTGCATCAATTCATACAGCTTGATGCCAATTTGATACTCGTACTGACTCATCAGCCGCGCATAAATATATCCAGGTTTCCCGTCCAAAAAGCCAAGCTGAATAAAGTAAATCAAAATAAACCGGATAAACGGTTTAAAAGGTAGCCGTACCCAGACTTTTTTCAGAAAACGCTTGCGCTGCACCGCGTCGCCAAATAAATTAGCGCCAATGGTACCGCTTTCGTCTTTTCCTGTGAGGATATTGAGATAAACGCGGGCTTCCCAGTTAGAGTAGCGATTATGCCTTTCCAGCCAGTGAAATACGTCCCGAAAGTCGATGTGCAGCATATCGTTTTTCAGATAGCCGACTGAACCTGGAAGCACAACGTGTTCGTGAACTTCGTTGTCGCCAGTGTTGCGAATTTCTTCTGTCCCCAAGTTTTCGTAGCGCCCGTTTTTGTGCTTAAACAAGCGTAAATTCCAGTCTGGATATCTACCACCGTGCTGAATCCATTTTCCGAGAAAAAAGACTTTGCGGTTGAGGTAGTAACCTTCGTATTCGGGATTCTGAATCGCAGTGGCAATTTCGTCCCAGAGTTCCGGGGTAATGCGCTCGTCACAATCGACAATTAATACCCAATCGTTGCGGAAAGGCAGATTGTCTAATGCCCAGTTTTTCTTTTTCGGCCAGCGACCGTTGAAGTGAAATTGGACAACGTTCGCGCCGTAACTTTCAGAAATTTCTATAGAGCGATCGCTACTTTGGGAATCCACCACAAATACTTCATCAGCCCTGGCAACGCTTTCCAGGCAAGCAGGTAGATTTGCTTGTTCGTTTTTAGCGGGAATCAGAACTGATACGGGGAGTTTGGAGGCATTCATAAGAAAAGGCAACAGGTAATAGGTAAAAGGCAAAAATGTAAAGGTAAATATTTCCCGCAGGATTAATTAAAGATTAAGTTTTAATCTTTTTTACAGGTGTAGAAATCATACCTTTAATTGCCGCTATCAAATAACCAATTTGACCGTAGGCATACACCAGACTGTCGAAACGTTGGGCAGGATCGTCAAAGTTTTTTACGGAATTATATAAACCGCGCATTATTCGGTCGCTTCCTCTTAATAGCTGGGCTGGCCCGGCTTGACCGGAAAGTTGTTCGCGGTAACATTCACTAATGCCTTGCCACCAGCCTCGACTGAAAAACCAGGCTCGTTGAAGGCGTTCGGGGGAAACATTATGGGCAACTAAGGCATCAGGCAGATAGGCAACTTGCCAACCGAGTTTTAGCGCCCGTTCTGTCATGTGTAATTCTTCATTTGATAGCAGATTTTTACCGACCCGACCCAGATTAAGATCGAAACCACCAATTTCTTCTAGAAAGGTGCGTCGGATTGAGTAATTTAAGCCTCTGGGGGTCATACCAGGCTGTTTGATATAAATGACGTTCGCTCCTAGGTCGTATGCTCCCAGGTTGCCAGATAAGCCGGAGGAAAGCCACTGAGGGGGTTTTATGCCATCAGGCCAGAGTAAGGTAACTTTGCCCCCAGCAATGGCTAATTTTTCATTGTTTTGATAGGCATCATAGAGTGTCTTCAGCCAAAGGGGACTGGCAACAGCATCATCATCGAGATAGGCGAGAATATCGCTTTTGGCAACGCGCGCGCCAGTGTTTCGGGCGACGGATAGACCTGTGATGGGTTCGTAAACGTATGTCACGCCAACTCGTGCTTCTACGATTTCGCGAGTGCGATCGCTTGAGGCATTATCCACCACTACTACTTCAAAATCCGGGAAATCTTGCTCTAAACAGCTATCAATGGCGGCACCTAAATACTGCTCTCGATTGTGGGTACAGATAATCGCAGAAATTTTGGGTTTAGTCATTGGTCATTAGTCGGTGGTCAAAAAGTTAGCGGTCATGGGTCATTTATAACAAACAAATGACTAATGGCTACTAATGACACAGGCAAGATACCTGTGCTAGGAACTTGGGTCTTGTAGATGACCATGCAGAACGATGAGAGTTTCCGCCAATTGGCTAAGGCGGGTTTCTAGGTCTTGTTTGCGAACCAGCAACTGCCGCAGTTTTTGATAACGCGCGATCGCTACACTTACAGTAGGAACCTGTTCTGGCGGACAGGGACGCGACCACAATTGACCCTCCCCGTCCAAACCTACTAAGCGGTATCCGGTACGGGGAGATTCACACGTCACATTGCCATCCGGTTGATTGCATTCTTCTACGTAGTCCATCAACTGGTGTACGGATGCCGCATGGCCCGTCTCTACTGCCTCGCGCAACACTTCAACGCCTACTTCCGGTTCGCGGGCATGAGACTCTAACCAACCGTCTACAATTGGCCCTTCCAGGTAGAGGTCTTGAATTTGCCGCAAAATTTGATGTAATTCTTTCTGCCAACCACTGACAATTACTTCGATTTCTTGCAGTAGGGTTGTCGCTAGGGCAGGATTGGCAGCATTACGATGGTTGGTGAAGCTGGGAGCTTTTAATTTCGGCAACACTGGCGTTTTACCAGATTGCTTTTGGTCTGTCCAAGATTCTACAGTCATCGAAATGGATGGTGCCGCATCTGGTGTCTGGGAACGCCACCCCATCCCGTCAGGCTGATTGCCTATTTCAGGATTTTTATCCGATAGCTGGTGTAGTGTCGTCTCAATCCGTTTTAATTCTGGTTTCATGGTTATTTCACGCCTAGTAGTAGAAATTAAAACCCGCTCTTGTGCCGCTTTCCAGCTTTGGTTACTCGCTTAATTTTCTATTTTATTTGTATTATTGTTGTCTGGTCTTGAACGACAAAAGAAAAATTTTACATTCACTCTTAACGAATAGAGTACCCTGGACACTCTAGTGGTGGATAAAATATATTTTTTGGGCTGTTAAATTTAACTTTGATGCAGAACCCGCCGGAAATCAGTAAAACAGCCTTTGTGACACGAGTTGATTCTACTTCTAATAGGCATCTAATCTTGGTGACTGGCCCGGCGCGGTCTGGCAAAAGCGAGTGGGCGGAAACTCTAGCAATGCGTTCCGGTAAGTCTGTTGTCTACGTGGCAACGGCTCAAGTTGATCCAGATGATTTGGAATGGCGATCGCGTATTGAACAACACCAGCAGCGACGACCGTGCGAATGGCAAACGCTGCAAGTTCCTATAACTTTAGCAGCAACGATTCAAGATTCTGTTCAGTCTACTTGTCTGCTGGTTGATTCTCTGGGAACGTGGGTGGCAAATTTCTTAGACCAAGACGATGAAGCTTGGGAGATTACCTCTGTGGAGTTGCTAGAGAGTCTTTTAAACTGCCCTGCGGATGTAATTTTGGTGGCGGAGGAAACTGGTTGGGGGGTTGTCCCCGCCTATCCCATCGGTCGGAAGTTCCGCGATCGCTTGGGAACTCTGTGTCGTCGTCTTGGCGCGATCGCTAATCCCGTTTTTCTCGTCACTGGCGGTCATGTTCTTAATCTTAGTCTCCTCGGTTCCCCCTTACCAGATTCCTAATATACCTATTTTGTACTTTTGTCACCAATTAGAAAGTAAATTTTTATCAAAATTTTAGAAGATGTAAATCGAGGCAATTACAAAAGAGGGCAGAAGCCGCTACGGTGGAAATACCCGCTTTTTTAGCGTAGAGTTACCCAACTTGTAAGGCTAGAATTGTCAGAGAAAATTAATTATTTTGTCTGACGCACAATCAACCCAGAGCAAGAAATGCTGAAGAAAACGATCGCCTAGATTAGAAGTAAGCTTTCCGAGGGAGCAGTTCGCCTATTTCCTAGTGTTAACTAGGAGTCAAATTCAGCTTATGGCATCCAAACACCAAGTCAGACAATATATTGCCTATTGGTTTCAGTTAGGCAAAAAGGTTTTAATTCACAATGGCAAAGAAGCGCTGCTGCCGCAACCTGTAATCCAGGGCGATCGCTACAGTGAAGAATTTGAAAGCTGCTGGCAGAAAATTATCTCGCCAGAGTCAGGAGATTGTTATCTCGAAGGCACCCAGGAAACAATTGCCCAACTGCTGACACCAGGGTGGGACGTTTCACCTTGTGGGCGTTGCCAAATGCCCGTACCCATCAAAACAGTGGGAATGCCGCCAGAGTTGTGTCCATGTAACGATTTGCCCAACTGGCCTAACACGGAAGTTCCACAACCGCGATCGCCTGTTAGCAGCCAATCTCGCTTAATTGAAATACGCGATCGCCTTCAGAGAGCCAGCGGCCAGTAAGAGTTTTGCGGAGCCGGAGACGCTCCGCCTCCGGAGTTGTGAATTATTAACTTCTAACTCCTAATTCCTATTCCTCTGCACCTCATAAGTCATAAAGTCATATGCCAATTTCGTGTTCGGGAAAATGGCACGAGCTTCAGTTAGCAAATCATCTAACACAATGGCATTACCGGGAGCATAGCGGGGGCTGAAATGGGTCATAATCAGCTGGTTGACACCCGCAGCATAAGCCACTTGCGCCGCCATCGTTGAGGTAGAATGCAAGCGATCGAAAGCTAACTGGGCATCTTGATGAGCAAAGGTGGCTTCGTGAATTAACACGTCTGCATCCCGCGACAATTCCACCGCCTCGTCACAATAAACCGTGTCTGTACAGTAAACAATTTTGCGCCCGATCTCTGTCTCGCCACACAAATCGGTGCCGCTAATTTGCCGTCCATCCAGCAGCGTTACTGTTTCGCCGCGCTTGAGTTGCCCATAGACGCGACCAGGTGGAATTCCCATTTGGGCTGCTTTTTCCACATTGAAGCGCCCTGGACGGTCTTTTTCTGTTACTCGGTAGCCAAAAGCAGTCACCCGATGTTTTAGGGGAAGACAACTGACGATATATTCTTCATCTTCATACACTATCCCTGGTTGTACGGCGTGAACTTGGACGGGGTAAGAAAAATGAGTGGAAGAGTATTGTCTAGAAGCACGCAGGTATTCATTAAGACCAGCAGGGCCGTAGATATCCATGCGTTGAGTATTGCCAGCCAAACCACAGCTTGCCAAAAGACCCATTAAGCCGAAGATATGGTCTCCGTGCATATGGGTGATAAAAATGCGGTCTAGTTGACCCATTTTCAGGTCACTCCGCAAGAGTTGGTGTTGGGTGCCTTCGCCGCAGTCAAATAGCCAGAATTTTCCCCTCTGGGGTAGACGGAGAGCCACGCTGGAAACGTTGCGCGATCGCGTTGGCACACCTGAGCTTGTCCCTAAAAAAGTAATCTGCATTCTGTTCTAGACAACGATCACAAAGTCTGAAAATAATCCAACTATAACTATCAGCATACAATTTCAAAACAATGGGTGACACTGAAGTGGCAAACGTGATAAATATATCTACTTTATAGAAGATGTACCCGGTTGCATATACCGAACCAAGCGGATATGCTCTGGGGTGTTTTGAATTAAAGACTTTATTGTTGCTCTCAATGCGGCTCAGGTTTAACGATCGCCATAACTAGAACGACCTTTATGTATAGTGTGAGGAAATTTCTCAGATGATAACTCAACGTCTCCAATTGCTCTTTCAAAGACTACTCCATCCTTCTTCATCCGGACTGACTATCTTATTGTGGATTGCCCTAGTTGCCCCTGCTCAAGCTGCAATGGAATTGCGCGTAGCAATTCAACAAGGTGTTAGCAAGATTACCATAGGCAGTTCTACCAAAGCTGTAATCCGCGACGGTGCTGGTCGAGTTGTGGGAGAAATGGCACCAATGGATGGCAAAGAAGCCCGTTCATCTGGCGGTAGCGTGGCGATGGATGGACGAAAAGCCACGGATCTATTGATTGAGCCGACCAGTGGCGGATATGTTTGGATAGGCGATCGCTGGTATCGGGGTCGCGCCCGCATCGTTCCCTCAGGCAAAGGACTCACCGCCGTTAACCAAGTCGATTTAGAACAATATCTCTACAGCGTCTTAGGGGCAGAAATGGGTGGCAACTGGCCTTTGGAAGCGCTGAAGGCGCAAGCTGTCGCCGCCCGCACCTACGCCCTTTATAAACGCCAAACTTCAGGCAATGGCGTTTACGATCTTGGCGATACCCAAAGTTCCCAAGTTTACAAAGGTCTTGATACCGAAACTACAGGGACGCACCAAGCTGTAAATGCCACAGCAGGGCAAGTGCTGACTTACAACAACCAGCTGATTCTCGCCGTCTTCCATTCCTCCTCTGGAGGACACACGGAAAATGTGGAAAATGTTTGGACACAACCGCTTCCGTATCTGCGCGGTGTCGCCGACTACGACCAGGGAGCGCCACCCTACCAGTGGCAGAAAACTTTCTCCAAGAGCGAACTCAGTCGCCTTCTCGGTGTGAGCAATATCAAAACCTTAGTCCCAGAGCGCACAACGCCTACGGGACGCATAATGACTATGAAAGTAGTTGGTAATGGGAGTACGCGGCGGATGAGCGGCAGTCAGTTGCGTAGCGCATTGGGACTGAAGAGTACCTGGTTCACTGTTAGTTCTTCCTCAACAGGTTTTCAGATCAATGGTCGCGGTTTCGGTCATGGTCTTGGTTTGAGCCAGTGGGGAGCTCATAATTTAGCTCAGCAGGGAGTAAACTATCAGCAAATTTTGGGACACTATTATCAGAACACCGCCCTTACTAGCCTTCAGGTTAAGTAAAAGTTAGGACGTGATGCAACTCAAAGAATCGCTGTGCAAAAGTGGGTATACATCTTTGTTTGATTTGACTACAGCAATTCAAGGGTTGGGTGCGATACATCTGTAGGGACATGGCAATGCCATGTCCCTAACCTTGGTAGCTCTAACGTCAGAACCGCGATATATTCCACTCAACTGAGAAACCCTATACTTTGTGGACGATCTCCGACTGCAAAGCGTCAACGGAAAAGACTTGCGAGACAAAAAAAAGAAATCCCTCCTCTCTATGAATTCTCTAATCAACTAGGAGAGGAGGGTTGGGAAGTAGTGGGTTTGAATTACACCCCCTGTTGTGAATACGGGTTCTTATTCAGACACCCAAAAGAATTGTTATGAACCGCCTTGATTGAGGCGGCGCTGCCATTCTGCATCAATTTTGTCAGATTGCTCGATTTCCTGTTCTATCAAGTCGTTTTCTGTGGTGTAAGCTAAATCATCGCGACCGAGGACAGTTTTAGCAGCAAACTGTTGGGCATAGATGATTTTTTTCTGCAAGGCAGAATTGGCTTGATTTAACAAGATGGCACGATCTTGCCGCTTTTGATTCCTGCTTTCTACCCTTTTATTTTTGAATTGAATCCAGAAATAGCGAATTAAGGGGATTGCTAAGAAAGCTGTGCCGTAGCCTAATAAAATCCAGTAAATCGACTGTACGAAGGCGATCAATCCGCCGGATTGTGCTAACTGCACTCCAACCTCACCCCGCAATAGGGAACCCAGAACTAAAGCACCGACAATATTCACCGCACCTAGTCCAGCTGAGAGCATATTCTGTCCGCTAGTGGCTTGACTAAAGCGCCAAGGACGCTCTCGCAGATAAGCACCGACTGCTTCGGAATTTCGCTCTTGGGCTGTAATTTGCAAGTCTGGGAAGTGATAAACTATGTCTCCGTCAGGGCTGACTTCCGGTTTCCCGTTGAATTTGGTTAGCACTGGCAGCATATAGTCTTCGTATTCTTTAGCCCATCCTGAGCCAGTTTCGTCGAGATAGGGGGCGATTTGTTCTGCTGTTACAGCACCGCCGTTGTTGCGAATTACGGTAGCGATCGCACTCCAGCGACGTTCTTCTAAATCGGCGTTAGGATTACCATCGCCAAACAGAAACGAGAAGACACCTTCTAGGAAGTTCATCTGTTTCTTTTCTGGAGATGCTACCCGCCGCCGTTCATAGCGATCGCCATAGTCTGGATAGAAAAACCACCAGATGTCTGGCCCAAACCAGAAGCGAGGCATGAAGATCATACCGCCGCCCCCGGAGTCATGGCTACCAGAATCGTCGTCACGGCTGGCAGAAGCCGCAATCATGATGGCAGCGATCGCTACAAATATCAGCACAATCGACGCTATCAAGATAATCCCGAAGGAAATCCGGATCAGGTAAAACAAAACCTTCCAGATTTTTTCCCACCATTCCTTCAGCCGCAGCCGCAAAAACTTGTTGTTCAGAATTGACCGAAAATTTTTCGGGAACAGGTAGACAATTTCACCTGTTTCTGATACCTGTAAATGTCCCCCGGCATCGGAGGCTAAAGCGAGTAATCCAGCCTCCGTCATGTTGACGTTTAATCCAGCCTGAGTCGCCACGTCGCCTACGGTAACGCGGTACCCCAGATGTTCAACTGCTCGCATGATGGTGGGATTTGGAGCCATGTCCGTCCCTCAATAAAAAAACGATTTGTCAATAATCTAAGTATAGAATTTTGGCTAAATAGACCAAGGGTAGGAATGACACCATTAATTGTAGCGATCGCTCTCTTGTCGTTTGTAGCGTTAGCAACACCAGCCACAGCAGCAAATCCAGAACACCTTCAAAAATTGCTGAACACCAAACAATGTCCGGGGTGCGACTTAAGCGGTGCCGAATTGCGCGATGTTGATTTAAAGGCTGCTGATTTGCGCGGTGCTAATCTCGCTGGTGCTAATCTCAGCGCTGCGAATTTAAGCGGTGCTAATCTAGTTGGTGCCAATTTGGGGGGTGCCAGCTTGATTAATACCAACCTCAGTAGTGCAAATTTGAACGGTGTAAATCTTAACTATGCCGGATTAATCAAAGCTAATCTTGCTGGTGCTAACCTTGCTGGTGCTGGTTTGGTAGCGGCAAAATTACCAGGTGCCGATCTTAGCAATGCTGATTTGAGGCAAACTAATCTCACCAGCGCTGACTTGAGTAATGCAATTCTCAAAGCCGCAGATTTGCGGGGTGCTGATCTGCGAAATGCCGATTTGGAATATGCGATTTTGGATGGCGTTCAACTAGATAGTGCTATTTTGCCTGACGGCACTTTGTACTATTAAGTATTATTTGAACTGCTATAGCCATCTGATTTGATTTGGGCAACTTACCTTGGCATGATAACGAACCGCAGAGGGCAAAAAATATACAGAGAGAAGTTATAGGAGAGACGGAGAATTTTTCTATAGCAATCCTTGCGGGAGTTATAAAATTCTCTCTTTTCTTTCTGAATCGCCCTAGAGCGGTTCGTTGTTTCACGAATGGAATAGAACTGCTATATAAAATGTTACTGTTACAACTTTGGGTAGTCCTGCATAGTAATGATAACGCCAGTTTTTCATTCTATAGATAAACTGGCGTTATATTCATGAATAAAATACCAAATAGCTCCTATATGATTGGAGAGTTTTTTAGAGAACGAAAGAGTTTTTCTTACCAAACG
>NZ_JAMPKJ010000058.1 GCF_039962115.1 Funiculus sociatus GB2-C1
ACTCCGGCTCAGTTCAGCCAATGAGATAAGCAAGGGTTATGAATAACGGGTAGCAATCGCCTTTGTTCAGTCCCCATAGTACCCCAGCGATGACTTTTGCAAGAGGTCTAATGATTCCAGTGGCATCGGCGAGATTGAGCAACGGAGTCAGACCGCCGCGTGCGTCGCCACCTGCGCCGTGCAGCATCACCACCAACGGTGCGGGTCGGGAAGCTTGGTAGTTTTTAGGCACGTAGAGGAGTCCGTCGCGCTTAGTGGAAAGCCCCAATGGTTGCAGACCGCTTGGTGCCGTTCTTGTCGGTGGCATTGGTCGTGCCAGTAAGCGTCCGTTCATAGATGCTTGATCCTGATTCTGTGGTTTATCTGTTCTCATTGATCTAATTCTCTCCATAGAGTTAGTGGTACAGGCTGATCCAATTGCTCCAGTGATGCCTACCAAAAACATTCCCAGTAGGTGCCTTCGCCTTAATCGCAAACCGATGTCGGTTTTCTGCTTCAGCATGATGCCCTTGCTTCTCCTGTTGTGAAAAGTGAATTTTTCTCCCGGCACCAATGAGAGCAAATGACATCTTGCACTAGATAAGCAAAATGTTCTCGATTAGCCATTACACTTCCAATAGATTCTGATGTCAATCTTTGGGAGTAAAAATTCAGGATTTTCTCGCCTTTGTGATCGGTAAATAAGGAGACTTTTTCTTGTGCCGATATTAACAGTTGAGCGTTACAAATCCAATCTTTAGATATAGGTAAAATGCAATCCTAACGACAGACAATACCAGCCAATGTACTCGATAGCATGAAATTGAAGCAACGTCATTGAGAACTATTCATTATGAAGACTTCAACCATCAATACTGCTAAAACTCCTACGGTCGCTCCAGCTTACAACGGTGCGGATCGTAATGCCTGGATTTTTGGCTGGAACCCACAGCAAGAGCTATGGAACGGTCGTCTAGCAATGCTTGGTTTTGTCGCCTATCTTCTTTGGGATCTGGCTGGTTATAGCGTTCTTCGGGATGTACTCCACCTAGTTCGCTAGAAGTTGAATTGTCAGTTACAAGCTGTCTTTTGTTTCTCTAACAGCAGTAAAACACTTGTTTAGTCCACGCCAAAAATTTTTGAAAATCAAAATATTGCTATGCAAACATCAAAATCTTCAGATTCCTCAATTCGTTACAGCGCTCTAGGCTTAGGTCTCCTTTTCTTGTTACTTGGCTTAGCTGGATTTGTCCCTAGTTTTTTCACTGCTTCTGAGAACCTTACCTCCGAACCAGGCTTCGGCTATATATTCGGCGTATTCCCCACCAACTATTTTCATAATGCAATTGGCATTTTAGTGGGTGTTTGGGGAATTGCTGCATTTACTAGCTTAAGCGGAGCAATTGTGTTCAATCGCATCTTCGCTCTCCTCTATGCAGCAGGTGCTATTTTAGGATTGCTGCCCTTTGCAAATACCCTGTTTGGGCTGACACCACTTTTTGGAAATAATATCTGGCTGAATGCCCTTACTGCTGCGATCGCTTTCTACTTCGGATTTGTGAAGTCCGCAGAAATCGGTATGTCGAGTTCATCGAATGCTCAACCTAGCGTGTAACAAGAATACCTTCTCGAAGTAGAGAAAGTATTCTAATGCTTATTCTATGATGCAGAAGTAGTCTCACAAGGACTACTTTTTTTTGCCATCGTTGAACTTTCAGTTTAATCACCCGCATCAGAGGTATTAGGCAGACACAATCAGCTAATTAATTGTTGTGCCGCTAGGTTGCCAGTGAGATGATGCTTTAATCTTATTAGTAAGGAAGTAGGGTTAAGCAGCGTTATATCTTGCCTACAATGGTTTGGAGTAAAGAGAGGATTATTCAAAAGATTTATTGGGCAGTAGACCACTACGGGCATTTCAACCCGCAACAGTACAGCCAAATTGCATCGGTATTGCAAAAGTTGAACAGTGCAGAGGTCTTCGAGATTCTCTACACCGTTTTGACTAATGTTGATCGACCTGCAACAAGATTTGCAGATCAACAATTTGCGGGAAGATTGCTACTTGACCTCGAACCCATGTGTACCCTTGAGCTAACAGACGCAATTCAAGGTTTATTGAAATGCTACAACTTGAGTATTGAGCAAGTTCCTTGGTATTTTGCACAACAGTATGGCAAGCAGGTAGTTCTAGAAATACTTGAAAAACTCAGAACTGAATTGACTTGTAAGCAACAACAGCAAAGTATTGAGAAATGGGAATGGTGGTTACAGGCTTGCAAAGATTAGGTGTTTAATTGATTTTGGAAGCATTGCACGGCACAACAACGCTGTTGCAACGGGCTGGCTTAAGTCCCTGGCATGGTTGTAAAGGTGCTAGCAGCCGCCTCGTTGGGCAGCTTGTTCGTCTTCGGGGCGATCGCTTACATACAGCGAATTTTGCCTTGATGTTGCTGCGCTCATACCTCCTGCTGTGCTTGAATTTCATTCAGCAACATCTCGTCAGAGTAGGATTTTTCCCATTCGCCCTCAAGCTTGAGCCGCACCGACTTTGCGCCACCACTGGGCGTACAAACGACCCAGTAGCTATCCTCCTGTCCTTTAACCTGAGCCGCATCCTGCTTTTCTGCGTTGTTGGAAAGCCCAGAATAAGCTTGAATACACGTCCAGGTAATGCCGTCGCTATCTGTAATCTCTCGTTCCATAACTATCCTCTCTTGTTACCGTGCTTCTGTCAGGTTGGGAGCGATCGCTTCTTGATATTGCTCGATCCACTCCCATGCCCATTGAAAGCGTACACCTACTCGTTGGGCAGCTTGTTCATCTTCCGGGCGATCGCCTACATACATTGGTGACAAGTTAAGCCTTGGTGGCAGTTGTCAAGGGGATTGGATTAAAGAGGAATCACTTGACTGACATGACCTGCTACGATTTGCCAACGGTTCTGTCGCTGTACCCAGACGCGAGTAAAGCGATAGGTTTCTGAGAAAGCTTGATGGTTGTAGATTCCAGCAGCGTCCACTTTGAGAGTGACTACGACGCAATCGCCATAAAGATGGATTTGGCGATCGCTAATATCCAACGAAGTGAACCTAAATATTCCTGAGCGGTGCGCTTCCAGATCGAATTGCTTGTTGACCACATTCCCTGTATGCATCGTCCAAACCAGGTCGTCGGCAATCAGTTCATCCAGCACAGCGATATCACTGGTTAGCATGGCATGCCGTAGTTTTTCTTCGAGGTTTTCAATCGTTATCTTTTCCATTGAAGACTTCTCCTCTACACATTGAGGAAAATTTAGTTTTTACTCTCAAGAGACATTCAGCTTAGCCTTATAAAATCCCCTTGACAAATGCCATACAGGCTTAACTTGTCACCAATGGTCTACATACAGCGAATTTTGCGGAGTGTGTTTGTGTCTGACCATTGCTAGTTGCAATATGCGCGATCGCGGTTTACGGTATTATCCAGACCACTTGATTTTGCTTAGGTCATACCTCCTGCTGTGCTTGAATTTCATTCAGCAACATCTCGTCAGAGTAGGATTTTTCCCATTCACCCTGAAGCTTGAGGCGCACCGACTTTGCGCCACCACTGGGCGTACAAACGACCCAGTAGGTATCCTCTTGTCCTTTAACCTGAGCCGCATCCTGGTTTTCTGCGTTGTTGGAAAGCCCAGAATAGGCTTGAACATACGTCCAGGTAATGCCGTCGCTATCTGTAATCTCTCGTTCCATGAGTATTCTCTCTTGTTACCGTGCTTCTGTCAGGTTGGGAGCGATCGCTTCTTGATGTTGCTCGATCCAGTCCCATGCCCATTGAAAGCGTACACCTACTCGTTGGGCAGCTTGTTCATCTTCCGGGCGATCGCCTACATACAAGGAATTTTGCGGAGTATGCTTGTGTCTGATCATTGCTAATTGCAACATACCCGATTGCGGTTTCCGGTACTGTCCAGACCACTTGGTTTGGCTGTGGTTATGAACATTGTGATGAGTAACACGGAAACATTTTCTGCCCTCAAAGTCTGGGCAGAAGTAAATTTCTCTCAATGGGAATAACTCAAGCGTGTATTGCTGTTCCTTGATGCACTCTTGCATAGACTTATGACCAGCGGCAACTCCACCTTGGTTCGTGATGCCAACAATAATCCAATAGTCTTTGTAGGTGCGAAGAGCAATATCAGCACCTTCAATAATGCGTTGATCTTTGGGATGTTGGAAGTGTTGCTTTCCGCTGAGTGGTTCGCGGAGTGTGCCGTCTAGGTCTATTAGTAATAAGCTCATCGTTCCTTGATGACATTCCCTGTTTTATCAACATCCTAAACTGCGCTCCATTGCTTCTCCTCTAGCTAATGGTATGCACTGCTGAGGCGCTCGACCTATCAACCTATCTTCCTAATGATTAGACTATTAATTTAATGTGTAATTCAAAATACAAATAATGGAGAAACTATTTTGTTGTAATCATATAAACGGTGACATTAGCACATTTTATCACCTACGAATTATCTGAAAATATTTTTAAAATCATCCCAAAGATGAAGGTAGGCATCGATTAGGTGCTATAGGGTTAACTTAAGCTGGCGGAAGATGTGCGGCACAAGCTGGAATTAGTGCTGGTTGATTCCGCTGACGAAGTATTGACAGCAACCCCGTCACCCGCAAAGCAAACGGAAGTGATGTTGGTTGGCTAAATCCTTTGAGCAAGGGGACTGTTTAGTGAATTGGGACTTGAGCGAAAAGCAAATCGATTTAGAAGACTACAGGACGACTTATTTAGAGGGGGGAGAGACATCAAACTCAGCTCCCATCCTGTTTTTGCATGGCTGGACAATTTCCACTGCACCCTACCGCGAAAGCTTAAAATTTCTGTGCCAACGGTATCGCGCGATCGCGCCCGATCTACCGGGTTTTGGAAAATGCACTCATCCGAAATGCCCCCGCGATTCCGCTAGCTATGTCAATTGCATCGTTTCGTTTCTACAAGCATTAAACATTCAAAAAGTCCATGCGATCGGACACTCAGGGGGAGGATCTATAGCGATCGCCCTAGCCGCCACAAGACCATCTTTGGTAAGTAGCCTCATCATCTCAGACAGCACGGGAATTCCGCTCGGCACATTACCCAAGGTTGCGCTTGGGAGATCGATTGACATGGTGATGCAAACTCCAAAAGTAAGAGTTATCCCGATGCTGCGATTTTACCGAGCTTTGCTTCACAACTGGGTATTTAATACTCAGAACATGATTCAATGCACGCGGCTTGCACTCAACGAGGATTTACGACCGCTCTTACCACAGATTAAATCTCCGGCTTTGGTTTTGTGGGGAGGAAGCGATCGCTTTATTCCCCTGCAATTAGCTTATGAGTTTTCACAAGGCATTCCAGGTGCTAGGCTAATCGCTGCTCAAGGAGAACATCATGAATGGGCGATGTTTCGTCCAGAAATATTTGTACCAACTATCTTTGATTTTTTAAGTGAAGTTGAGGAAATGGAAAGTCTTGGGATTACTTGAAAAATAGTTCTTTCAATCGAGATTATTCAATAAATGGTGGAATCTAAGCTGTAGTGATAGTAACAACCAGGCTTAACCCAAAACTATTCCTTCGGTCAAGGTAAGACAGGCTCTAAGGATGAAGCTGTAATTTTGAATACTTTTTAGCTTTAAGACTAAGAGATTCTTCCGGAGAAGGAGCTTGCCAAATGCAATATTACGACGTTGTAACTATTGGGGCAGGTCATAACGCAAAGGAGTAATGAAAATGGTATCGACTCTGAATGACACCAAGCGCCTTGCAATTGCCAGAAAGCTGGCAGAGATGAAAGCGCTACAAAATTTGCTGATTAGTAACGAGGAGAAATTAATTCAGGATTGTACTGATGATGATATTCGCAAGCGCCTACAGGATATGGTCGAAAGCGATCGCAAAAACCTGGGTGTTATCGATACTGCAATCGTTCAGTACGGTGTCCAGAGTGAGCTTAAGGAAACAACCCAGAAGCTCATAGGCGAAGTTCAGAAACTAATGGAAGGCTCTGAGCTAACTTTGTTTGAAAAAGTATTTGAGCAAGAATTGCTCAAGCACAAGCAAACCATGACTGGACTGCTAATCCACAAAGCTGCTCAAGTTGTTGGTGCTGATATTAAAGCTGCTATAACGCCTTTAAATGCAGTTAACTTTGAAAACCGCGCTCATCAAGAGCAACTGAAAGGGATTCTAGAGATTCTGGGGGTTCGCGAACTCACAGGACAAGACGCAAAGCAGGGACTGTGGGCGCGGGTTGAAGATGCGGTTGCAGCCTTAACAGGCGTTGCTGGTAGTGTGGTGACGCGCACCGATGATGAGATGAGTATTCGCGACCTCCTCCGCATGGATCATACTAAAGCCGATACCTTATTCGCGGAAATTTTAGGTGCTGACGATCCTCAAAAAATTCAAGAGTATTTTGGACAACTGTACAAAGATATAAAAGTTCATGGTACAGCCGAAGAACAAGTTCTCTACCCGGCAATTCGTCCGTATTACGAACATACGCAGGAAATATACGAGCAAACCGATGAAGTGATGGAGATGTTAGATGAAATTAAGCCTCTAGATCCTGCTTCATCTGAGTTTAAAGCCAAAATTGAGCAGTTAAGAACTGCGACGCGAAATCACATAAATCAAGAAGAAAAAGATATATTCACCCTAATCAAAGAAAACTTTAGCCACGAGCAGCAGAAGCAAGTGGCTAGGGAGTTGAAAGCTGTTAAAAGCCAACTGCAAGACCAGATGGCTGCTGCCAATCCTTAATAGCAAGCCAATCAAGAACAAAGTCGATAGCTAAAGAAAACTTAGCTATACTTTGACAATTTCAACCATCAAGTAAATTCTTTTTATCAAAAACATTTTCGGGCTTTGTGCAACTATGAATAATCCAACAACGTGGAAGTATATATTTCAACTCAAAGCTGTGATCAATTGGATCGAATCTCTAGCTTTACTGTTTGCCGACCGATGGATTCGTGAGTTGATTGGTGAGAAACCCCTCACGAATCCTGAGTATTTACAACTGTTTCTCGTATTGGTAATTGTGATCGGAATTGGCTATTGGTGGGTCAGTCAGGACATTTCCCGCAATCATGAAATTGTAAAACTTGGAATTTTCGCGCAATATTCTGTCTTCGGTGTGCTGGCTTATCAAACTTTGATAGGCAATGTTCACCCACTTTATCTAATTCCAGGTGTCATTGACCTGATTTTTGCGATTCTCTTCAGTGTATTTCTATACTCTTACGCTCAGAATAAACCAGCGTTGGAGTGAATATTCAGAAGGGCTAACAAGAAACTTTCTATTCAGGCTTAGAGGTGATTGAACCTTAGAGGATGTCCCAGAAGTGTCACAATTTTTGATCCCCCCAGCTCCCCTTTCCAGGGGGGAGAATCAAGTCTTAGTCCCCTTGAGAAGGGGGATTTAGGGGGATCTCCACCCTAGAAGCGTCTCGATTATGACTTTTCGGACATCCTCTTAGAAACAAACCTTTAGCATAAGTTCGGTAAATATAAGCCGATTGAGTTATGAAATTTGATTATGACCTTCTTGTAATTGGTGCGGGGCCCGGAGGACTTGCTGCTTCCGAACGGGCGGCTGGCTATGGCGCTCGTGTTGCGATCGCAGAACAGGATTCAGTCGGCGGTACTTGTGTCATCCGAGGCTGTATTCCTGAAAAACTAATGTCCTTTGCTGCTGAGTTCTCTGATGATTCTCAAGTTGCAGCAGGCTATGGCTGGAATCAAGCCGAATCCGCCTTTGATTGGCAGCAATTCATTGCGGCTAAGGAGCGGGAAATCCACCGTCTGAGCCAAGTACACAATCAAAAACTTGAGAAAGCAGGAGTCGCGCTGATTAAGGGGAAAGCCGCCTTTATCGATGCTCATACCTTAGAGGTTGCTGGGCGCAAAATTACTGCTGACAAAATTTTGATTGCGGTGGGAGCAAAAGACGTAAAACCAGAGATACCGGGAAGTGAAAATACCATCACTTCGAGCCAACTCTTTAGTCTGAAGCAGCAACCCAAGCATATTGCAGTCATTGGTGGTAACTATATTCCTGTGAAATTAGCGGGTATCCTGAACAACCTCGGCTGTCAAGTTACTCAGGTATTTCTGGAAGACCATATCTTATCTGCTTTTGAGGAAGATATTGCCTTAGCCGTGCAAGAAGGGATGACCAAGCGAGGGATTCAGATTCTCGAAAACACTGCGGTAAAAGAAATTAAACGGGTGGGAGATGAGCTGGATTTGATACTGTCAGGAAAAAACGCAAACACATTGAGCGTGGATACTGTCCTGTTTGCTCTATGTCGTACCCCTAATAACAGTGGCTTGGATCTGGAGAAAGCTGGTATTCAGCTCCAAAGAGGTGCAATTGTGGTGGATGAGTACAACCGAACGACACAAGCGAATATTTTTGCAGTTGGGGACTGTATCAATCGAATTAATTTTACTCCAGTTGCGATCGCTCAAGGTCGCGCTTTTGCTGATACTCAATTTGGCAACAACCCCCGCACGGTTTGCTATGAATATGTTCCATCAACCGTTAGTTCTCAGCCACAGGCGGCTACGGTTGGCTTCAGTGAAGCCGAAGCCCGTGAAAAACTGGGTGACTCTGTGCGATGCTATTGCTCCAAGTTTCGTCCCCTTTTACACAGTCTGACTAACCGGGATGAGAAAACCCTAATCAAGTTAGTTGTTGATAGTCGCTCAGATCGGGTGCTAGGCGCTCACATGGTGGGTGAGGGGGCGATAGAGATTATTCAATGTCTGGCTTTAGCCCTCCGCGTAGGCGCAACCAAGAAACATTTCGATGAAACCATCGGCATTCATCCTTCAATTGCCGAAGAGTTTCTCACTCTGCGTTAATCTCACTGATCTACTTTTAGTTCTATTTGTGCTGCAATCGGGCGATCGCTATTATTGTATCCGCCAACCCGAAACTGCGATCGCTTCCCTTCAAAGAGTGTTAGACAAAATGCGATCGCTCTTTTCGTTGCTGAAGAGAGGAGATGCGATCGCATTCAGGCAAATCCCACTGTTGAGATTCCAACCAGAGTTTGAAAAACGCTTCACCAACCAGTTGTCGTAGTTCTAACCTGATGATGGGGATGTGCATTAGCTGCTGTGTTAATCTTCTCAATCCTTTTCAATAAGGGGCTTATACTTTACCAAAACCTTTGGGCTTTTTCTTAGAATTGCATTTCTTGGCTTTCTGATTAAAATTGGGGAAGTTTCTTGCTGTGGAGTTGAGGTCATTGGGGAGCATTGCAAGAGCGTTCCGAGAGTTAATAGTGTGAGGATGATCTAACCCTAACCGTTCCTGACGAATTTCTAAAGCTTGTAACAACAGAGGTTCCGCTTTGTTAAAGCGTTTCTGCATAAAATAGAGCATAGCAAGATTGTGTAGGTCAGTAGCTACCTCATCATGGTTATCTCCTAGTAAGCGTTTGTCGATTTCCAAAGCTTGCATAGACAGGGGTTCGGCATCCTTGTAGCGACCTTGCTTTAGATGGAGTCCAGCCAGATTATTCAGGCTAGCGGCTATATCCCGATGGTTTTCTCCTAGCCAGCGTCGTTTCAGTTCCAAAGCTTGCATATACAAGGGTTCAGCTTCCTGATAACGACCCTGAGCTTCGTGGATCATTGCTAGGTTATTCAGGGTAGTTGCGACATCGGGATGGTCATCTCCCGGCAAACTTTGGTAAATTTTCAAAGCTTGTAGACACAATCGTTCCGCCTTTCTATAACGCTTCTGAGCATAGTAGAGCAATGCCAGGTTATTCAAGCTTTGACCTACATTCGGATGGGTTTTTCCCAGCAAGCGTTGTCTCAATTCCAAGGCTTGCTGGTGCTGGTGTTCAGCCTCGCTGTATCGACCCTGAGCATGATAGAGTTCTGCCAGATTGTTGAGGCAAAATGCTACATCGGGGTGATCTTCTCCAAGAATGCATTTTTGCAGCTTCAGGGTTTGCAGATATAGGGATTCCGCCTCGCTGTAATCACCCTGAGCTGCGTAGAGGAGTCCCAGGTTATTCATCAGAGTAGTTAACTCAACTGCTGCGTTCGGATCTTTTGCTCCTAACAAGCGTTCTTGAAGTCCAAAGGCTTTCAAATACAAAGGTTTTGCTTCACTGTAACGACCCTGAGCCTCGTAGATCAGCGCCAGCTTGCTCAAGCTACTAGCTAAGCTGCTTAAGGCAGTAGTCAGATCGTCTTTTTTGTGAAAGCGTTTACAGAGTCCTAAGGCTTCTAAACCTCGGAGTTCAGCTTCATTGTAACGACCTTGAAAATAGTAGATCGATGCCAAAGTATTTAGGTATGTAACTATGGTCGAACAGTCTTCTTCAGGCGGCTGTTGAGCCAGTTTCAAGGCTTCTAGACATCGAAGTTCAGCTTCCCTGTAGAGTCCCTGACGGCAGTATAGTTTTGCTAAATTATGCTGGCTGATTGCCACATAGGAATGATCTGAGCCGAAGCAACTTTGAGTTATACTCAAGCACTGCTTGAACCAGGGTTCGGCTTGCTCATATAATCCTTGAGCTTTGTAGAACTGACCTAATCCCGTAAAAGCTATGATTAAAACCTTATTGTTGAAGTCCCTACAGTCTTTATATTTGCCTAGCTCTGCCATATGGGGTACGGCAGGGGCAAGTTCCTGAAGCCGCTGACGGGTTGGTGATTCTGAAATTTGCTTTGCTACTGCCACTATTGCCGCTAGGAACCCTTGTTTTAAATCATTCACCTGCGCCGACTGTTCTCGCTTGTCTCGCAAAAATTCTCGAATCAACTGATGCAGGCGGTAGGTTTCCTCTCCTGTGCGCTGTAGCAGGTTGAAACGCACTAAATCAGCTCTGGCTTCTTCCAGAATGTCTAGCTCAATCTCCTCATTTTCCGAGGAAGGCATATTGCTGTATGCCTGTTTCACCAAATCCCAAGGAATATCAGCCGAGGCAAACAAACTTAGTAAACAGCCCAAAAATTGAGCATCTTCATCTAATCGTTCCCAACTCAACTCAAAGGCATCAGCTACCCCCAATCGCGCAGTCATTGTGGAGTCAGCTTCGAGAACCGATCTGTGTCTGAGCCGCTTTTTCTCCAGTCGAGACAGCATTGCCTTAAGCGACAAATCTGGGTCACGTTCCAGATAGCGCCCAACTAACTCCAACCCCAAGGGCAAATAGTCCAGCCATTGACAGAGTTGCTCAGCAATATCTGATTCCTGTTGAATGCGTTGAACACCAACCAGCGACGTTAATAAATCCAGTGCTGCTTCTGGCTGCAATTTATCAAGCGGTAAGTGTTCCACAGGTCGCCCCAACTCTTCCCGCGTTGTGAGCAACACCTTAAACCGGGATGATTCCGGCGGTTTATAAGGATTTACCTGCTGTCTGTAGTTGGTGACATCATCGATAACTATCAGCCAGTCTCCCTTTTGCCAATTTCGCCAGCAGTAGTTCAACTGAGTTGGTAAATCCCAATCTTCCGGGGGGTTCAGGTTTAAGAGACTACGGGCAAAATTAACCACTTGAATCCCAACGTCGCCATCTCTGGCATCAACCCAGCAAACACCACCTGCGCCATCACCGAAACCCTGTAAATGGTGCCGCGCATATTGAATCGCCAGTTCCGTTTTGCCAACGCCGCCCATGCCTACAATTGCGGCAATTGTCAGCTTATTCTGTTGTTCTCCTCCCTGGATAAGAACAGCAGGGGGAGTCAACAACTGATGTAGCCTTTCAAGTTCGCGATCGCGCCCGAACAACTGCACTGCACCACTGGGAGGAATATTCTCGTGATAATTACCCCTGTGTTCATCAACAGCACTATTTCCAGGGAAGAGAAAATTCAGAGCAGCATATCGTTGCGGTAACTCTTCCAACTTCACCCGATTTACTGGTTCCTCAATCTGAAGCGTAGTGTCGTAAATCCAGAATTCATCGAAGTTGCAGAGGACAACATATCGAGGCTGGGGTATTAACTTGTCCCAATATTCAAAAACTTGTTGATGGTGTTTCTCAAGCTTCTCGCCACGACTCTTCATTTCCAGTAGAAGCCGTGGACGCCATACTAAGTCTGCAAATTTTGTGTGCTGCCCTGATGACTTAACCCTAAACTGAGTCTGTGCTCCCGCCTCCCTGCATCCCTTATGCCCAAAAGCTTTGAAGAGGGCTTCGTAGAAGAACTGGTCTTCACCCTTTTCATCACCTTTGAGGGTATGACGGACATAGTTGACGAAGTTTTTGATTTTGCCCAGTGTATCGGTCATTGAACTACTTGAGGCTTGCCCCTCGCTAACCGTGAGCTGTTATGTGATTAGTATTTGATACAGACTAGCGTAGTTGAAATGAATAGATAGCCCTTAAGAGATCGCTCTCCGCTCTCGCAGAGCTTGGTATCAACTCAGGCGCTGGCGAAGCCACAACGCAAATAGAGGTAGAGCCAATCGGTAGCCTTGCTCAGAACCGTAAATCAAGCCTTTGTGCTGCAATCCCGCGATCGCACCTTGGAGACTGCCCCCTCTAGACAGGTAATGCTTGTGAATGTAATCGCGACTTTGTGGCTTGTCAGTAGGGTCTAACGCCAGAGACTCCAACAGATGCGCCTGATTCGCTGGAAGCAGCATCAGTAATGACTCGAAGACCATCGATAGGTCAGCTAGCAGTTCTTGGATTGCCTGCTGGACGTGCCAATCGCGAATTAACCCGTCAGAAACTCGTACCGACTTTAGGCGTCGCACCAGTGCCGAAGCATCGCCTAAGTGTCCCTGCACCGCATTGACAAACAGTTCCAGCGCTTGCGATCGCGGATCGAATGTCAACCCTTCGCCATGCAAAACTTCCTGAACCCAAGCAGCAACAACATCATTAGCTAAGGGAGCCAGCTTCACGATTTCCAAATGATTCCCCGGTTCATCCGCATGAAGACTGATTTCTGCAATCGTTGCCACCAGTACATAACTCACCTGAGTCTGGCGCTCGATTTCTTTTCGCAAAAATGTTTCCCACACCCCATTGCGATCCCAAGAGCGGATATGGGGAAAGCTTTCCAAAATCAGCACCACCCGTCCGCCGGAAGATTCGGCTAACCCTTGCAGGAGATCGAGTAATACCTCAAATGCGCTCCATTGCAGCTCTTGGCTCTCTACCCGAACGGGTTTCAGCCGCTCTCTGCCATTTCCTTCGTCTTTCAGGACAAATAATTCAGCGGCCTTGCGTTCAATCCATTCTCTGATGAAAGCTTGAGCCGTTGTACTTTGAAACGTCTGGTCTATGCTCTCGCACAGCAGTTGCACGAAGCGCTGACCATCAGTAACCCGGATGCAGTCAACCTCTAGGATTTTAACTCCAACTTCCTGAGCCGCCCGCCGTACCAGAGTCCGCCGTCCGCTTCCCGGCACTCCAGCAATTAGCAAGTCGCCATCACGGGCTAAAACTTGGGTAATTCGCTGGAATTGCGCTTGCCGCCCCACCAATTGAAACGGTGCTGATAAATCCACAAGATTCACGGCTTTAGCTTCCCGATCCCAAGTGTAGAAACCTTCCGGCGGCACGCCTTGACTCGTTGGCAAGCCGCCAACTGTATCGGTGGGCGAGCCAGGGCTGAGGTTAAGCATTGATTTGCCAATCGATTCTCTCATCCGGCTATTGCTGCGTGTTTTATCCTACCCGATCTCAAGCTCAAACCAACAAGTTAGTGTGGCATGAGTCTATAGTTTACCCTGGCACTTTTCAATAGTGTTAATGTTCTTTAGCACTATTGAAAAGTGCTATATATGTTTTAGCACCATTTGACAGGCATTTACTCATAGGCAATTCCCGTGTTAGAAGCATTCGTCTTCGCAACAATATTCTGCGGATTTTTCGGCATCATCCTTAAAAAAAACCTGGTTATGAAGATCATCTCTATGGATGTCATGAGTACGGGGGTTATCGCCTATTACGTACTGGTTGCATCGCGAGATGGTTTATTCACACCCATTATTTCAGACGGCACAAATGTCACTTACTCTGATCCGGTTCCCCAGGCGGTGATATTGACGGGGATTGTGATCGGCTTTTCAATTCAGTGCGTAATGCTGGTCGGTGTCATGAAGCTGGCACGGGATAATCCGACATTGGAAAGCAACGAGATCGAGAAGAGCAATACGCCATGACTACCATTACCATCGCATGGATCGCACTACCGTTTTTTTTGGGCTTCACCATTTATCTGTTACCCAAGCTTGACAGAATTCTCGCATTGTGCGTGGCTTTTGTTTCGGCTGGATATGCGTTGCAGCTATTTGTCGAACAGTCGCCCCTGACACTACAGTTACTAGATCATTTCGGCGTCACATTAATCGTCGATCAGTTAAGCGGCTATTTTATATTGACAAATGCGCTAGTAACAGCCGCAGTCATCCTCTACTGTTGGCACAGCGATAAAACTGCTTTTTTCTATGCACAAGCCATCATTCTGCATGGCAGCATCAATGCCGCGTTTGCCTGTGCGGACTTTATCAGTTTATACGTGGCGCTAGAGGTGAGCGGGATTGCCGCGTTTCTCTTGATTGCCTATCCCCGCACCGATCGCTCGATTTGGGTGGCCTTGCGGTATCTCTTTATCAGCAACACGGCGATGCTGTTTTATCTGGTGGGTGCGGTGCTTGCCTATCAGACAAATCATTCGTTTAGTTTTGCAAGTTTGCGCGGCGCACCGCCGGAGGCGCTTGCCCTGATCTTTCTGGGACTCTTGGTTAAGGGGGGAATTTTTGTATCGGGATTGTGGTTGCCATTGACCCACTCCGAATCGGAGACGCCAGTATCGGCGATGCTGTCGGGAGTTGTGGTCAAAGCTGGAGTCTATCCGCTAGTGCGTTGTGCGCTAATGGTGGATGAACTCGATCCACTCATCCGGATTTTCGGAGTTGGGACAGCGCTACTGGGCGTGTTCTATGCTGTCTTTGAAAAGGATGCCAAGCGGATGCTGGCGTTTCATACGGTTTCGCAGTTAGGCTTTATCCTCGCTGCCCCAGTCGTAGGTGGCTTTTATGCACTGACTCACGGCTTGGTCAAATCGGCACTCTTCCTGATTGCGGGTGCTTTACCGAGCCGCAACTTCAAAGAGTTGCAACACAAGCCGCTCAGTACAACGCTTTGGATTGCTCTGGTTATTGCCAGCTTCTCGATCTCAGGCTTTCCCTTGTTGTCTGGCTTTGGGGCGAAGGTGTTGACGACGAAAAATTTACTGCCCTGGCAAGCGATCGCTATGAATGTTGCAGCTTTGGGAACAGCAATCTCGTTTGCCAAATTCATATTCTTGCCGCATAAAGCGGACGGCGAGGAGGTAGTAAAGCCCGGTTTCTGGCCAGCGGCGATTCTGCTGCTCGGTAGTCTATTTATAGCAAACATTGCCTATTACGAAGCTTATACCCTTAAGAATATCGTCAAACCCCTGGCAACCATTGGTCTGGGTTGGTTGGCGTATCTTTTGATTTTTAAACACTCCGTACTCAAGCTGCCCCGTGTTGTGGAGCAATTTGAGCATCTGATCGGTGGAATGAGTCTAATGTTGCTCCTGCTCTTCTGGATGGTAATGGCATGATTGGACATCTGAATCTGATATTGCGACTAGCTATCTGGTTTTTGCTCACCGCCAATCTGAGTGTGGCAAATATCATCATCGGCGTCAGCGTCGCACTCCTATTACCGGGACGCCCTAAAACCCCGGAAGCATTAAACGATTGGCTGCGGGCGCTATGGGAAACCCTCGTGGCGATTCCGCAGGCATATATGGAAGCCTTTGAAATGATCGTCCGTCCCCATAGTTACGAAGATGTGACGATGGAACGAGTCAAACCCGGACGGACATCCGGACTCATCTTCCTGGATATATTTCTGATCACCTTTACGCCCAAGACCATTGTCTTGAAGTACCACGAAAATGGCTGGTACGAAGTCCACTGGGTGCGACGGAGGAAAAAGGCATGAACTTGATACTGATGGCAATGATTCTGGCTCTGCTCATACCCATGTACGAGGCTTGGCAAGATGATGATATTTGGCAAAAAATGTTGGCATTTTCAAGTATTGCCAGCAAAACATCAATCATGATTCTGGTTGTATCCGTCTTACGGGATGATTGGATGCTGGGTGTTACAGGGGTAATCATCCTGAGCGTAGGTAATGCCGGATTAATGTTGTTGGCACAAGTCCTTAAACGAATCAATGAACTATGATCAACGCCCTTAGTTATACCTGCATAGGTATAGGAATTTTCTTCTGGTTTTGGGGAACCTTTCCCCTGATCGGTCACCGATCGGTATTATTCAAGCTGCATACTCTTTCGGTTGCAGATACGCTAGGGAGCATGATCATCATCGTCGGACTGCTCCTGAAGATACCCCGCGAATGGCCGCTGCTCGTCCTTGGCATCATCACCTTGGCAATCTGGAATACTGTGCTGGGGTATGTGTTGGCATATTGTTCCAGTAGTGGAGGTAGCCATGAATGATAGCTATATCTATGTCATAACTGCCCTGCTGCCGTTGTCCGCGTTGATGCTGCTACTTCAGACCAATCCATACAATGCTCTGGTAGTGCAGGGAATACTGGGAGCAGTGGCAGCATTGGTATTTGCGGTTTTGGGGGCGGCGGATGTGGCTTTGACCCAAGCGTTGATGGGTACCTTGCTGGCGATTACGCTTTATGCGATCGCGGTGCGTTCATCGCTGGTGATGCGTCTTGGTGTACTTGAAGATGGGGCAATTGAGACAGATGACGAGTCCCATTTTGGGCAGCTGATGGATGACTTAAGAACAATTTTTGGCAAACACTATATGCGTCTTGAGGTAGTCCCGTATACGAATACGCAGGCTTTGCACCGAGCGTTGATGGAGAAAGAAGTCCATGCAACCTGTGCCAGAGGAGAGTACGATAACAAAGACTCCGTAGCGACTGAGGACGAAAAGCAACCCTATCGCACCACAACTAGGGTTCAACGCCTCTATGACATCATGCGAACCGAACTTTCATCACCAGCGACAAGCCTAACCTATGTAAAGGCACCAGATTCAGGGGAGGAACATAAATGAAATGGGTCTACATTGCAGCGGGGATAGCGCTGTTTGTCAAATTTCTGATCATACCCAATCCGGTACCGGACTTATCGCTCTCGATCGTCCAAACGCTTGTACAAGAAAGTGGAGTACCTAATGCAGTTACGGCCGTCATCCTCAGGAATCGGCTCTATGACACGATCTTTGAAGTGGTGGTATTTACGATCGCGGTAATGGGTGCTAAGTTTCTGCTGGCTGATGAAAGGCCGTTCTGCACGGTCTATCAGTTTACCGATCAACCATCGATTGTTATGGCGCGTCTGGGAGCAACAATTGCCGCGTTGGTGGGCATCGAACTGGCGATTCGGGGGCATCTGAGTCCCGGCGGTGGTTTTGCAGCTGGAGTGGCAGGCGGAACCGCGATCGGCCTTGTGGCGATTACCTCATCAACCGAGTGGATGCAGGAAATCTACAAGCGCTGGCACGCCGCTATATGGGAGAAGGTTTCAGTTCTAATTTTCATTGTTTTGTCGGTTATCACTCTAGTCGGATTAGAATTACCGCACGGAGAGTTGGGCGCACTTTTTAGCGGCGGGGTTATCCCCCTGCTGAACATCTTAGTCGCAGTAAAAGTTGCTTTGGGTTCTTGGGCAGCTATTTTGGTGTTTATTCATTATCGGGGATTGTTGTGAGGGGAATTAACATCCAGCAATTATCATTTTGAACAAAATAGTGAGTGCAGACCCTCCTCACTCTCATCTCCAACCATCATTTTAAATTTGGGTGGGAGTGAGCTTTGCAGAAACAAAGTGCAGCAACTGCAAAATATTTACTTATTTATTCAGCGCATCTTTACAGAGAATTAGGACGAGTATCAGTTGATGCTGTAAAAGTTGGAGATTATTAGTAACCGCTTCAGCGGCTACATTACTGGCGTCACCCTTTTTGATTAATCTTTCTTATAGGGCTGATTTTTCTTGATCGCTTACTGCTGTTATAGTTTTCAGCAAAGCAGCTTTACCTATATTAATAATGTGTTGGTCTGATAAGAGAAATATATAACTAGAAAAGGTTATGTAGAAATGATGCATTTAGTACGAAATTGCGCTATTGGAGATTAAGATCATTCCCTGCAAAGATGACGGGAATTTCACATCATTAATCATCACCCAGTACACCGCTCTCTATACAGAAAATCATCAACCGATGATTTGGTGGCTCTAATCTATAGGAAAGCTAAGATTTTTCAATAGATAATAGGCTTCTTTCTTGATTAAAGAAGGACTATTTAGGGTAAATTAAAAAACATTGAAGAATTAAATCATTTACAAGGTTTGAATCTCTAAGGACATAGAGGCAGATATTTATTTAAACCTGCTCGGTTCTACGACTGCTAATTCCATTGAAAAGGCAAAATTTTTACCTTGCGATCGCTCAATTGTTCAAATCCAGGACTGTCCTACTATTCTGCCTGTCACTGTTCCATGTCAATTACCAATCGTATTCGTTTTAACAACCTGCGGGGCAATATCTTCGGCGGTATCACGACTGGCGTTGTCTCATTACCCCTGGCTCTGATCTTTGGGGATGGGCGCCCTCGGCGTACTCTATGGGGCAGTTTGTGGTGGCTTTTTTGTCGCCCTGTTTGGCGGTATCCCAACGTTGATCTCTGAACCGACCGGGGCAATGACCGTAAGCCTTGTCGATAGGTTCTCGTGCAACACCTGTGTTGTAGGGGTGAAGCGCCTCACTCTTACTCTCTTTAACTCTTTAAAGTTCATTTAGTTCATTTATTGCAATACTCCTCGTCAGAGGAGGCATAAGGAGGTATTCGTGGATTTTTTGTCCTTGTTTTTAATGGACTTCGTTAAGCAGTTGCAGTCCCCAACACTCGGGTTTTTGATTGGTGGTATGGTCATTGCCGCCCTTGGTAGCGAATTGGTAATTCCAGAGGCGATTAATCAGATCATCGTCTTCATGCTGCTCATGAAAATCGGTCTGACCGGTGGTCAGGCGATCCGCAATTCCAACCTAACGGAGATGGTGTTACCTGCAGCGTTTGCTGTAGCAGTAGGGATTCTTGTTGTATTCATCGCACGCTATACGTTAGCCAAGCTGCCGAAGGTCAACACCGTGGATGCGATTGCGACCGGGGGGTTGTTTGGTGCTGTGAGTGGCTCTACCATGGCTGCCGCCCTGACGCTACTGGAAGAACAAAAAATGCCATACGAGGCATGGGCTGCCGCACTCTATCCCTTCATGGATATCCCAGCGCTCGTAACGGCGATTGTGGTGGCCAACATTTATCTCAACCACAAGAAGAAGCGTAGTGCAGCAGGCGAGTCTCTCAGCAAGCAGACCGTTGCAGCAGGCGATTATCCCGATCAGCAGGATTATCCCAGAAGCCGGCAAGAGTATCTCCGCAAGCAGCAGTCTGCGGATAATCGGGTCAAAATATGGCCGATCGTGAAGGAAAGCCTCCAGGGTCCTGCCCTATCGGCAATGTTGCTCGGCATTGCTCTTGGCCTGTTCACCCAGCCGGAAAGTGTCTATAAAAGCTTCTACGACCCCCTCTTCCGCGGCTTGCTTTCGATCTTGATGCTGGTCATGGGTATGGAGGCTTGGTCAAGACTTGGCGAACTACGTAAGGTGGCCCAGTGGTACGTCGTGTATAGCGTAGTGGCACCGCTGTTGCATGGGTTTATCGCCTTCGGTCTCGGCATGATTGCCCACTACGCCACGGGATTCAGCCTGGGCGGTGTTGTGATCCTGGCCGTCATCGCCGCCTCCAGTTCAGACATCTCAGGTCCCCCCACGTTGCGAGCCGGGATTCCGTCGGCCAATCCCTCTGCCTACATCGGCGCATCCACAGCCATCGGTACACCCATTGCGATCGGCTTGGCAATACCGCTCTTCCTCGGGCTTGCCCAGGCGATAGGCGGCAGCTAATCCCAGACGGGTCGCGGTCTGTCGGCTCTCCCTTGACCCGGCAGACCAAGCGACTCAATATATAAGATCAATTACGGTAAGGAGGTAACCAACATGGCCAAGCCAGCCAAAAAGCTCGTCATCGTCACGGAAAAGATTCTGCTGAAAAAGATCGCCGATATCATCGAAGAAGCCGGGGCAACGGGTTATACGGTTCTGGAAACTGGCGGTAAAGGCAGTCGCAACGTGCGCTCGTCGGGACAACCCAGCGTTTCTGACACCAATGCGAATATAAAATTCGAGGTGCTCACCCCGGATCGGGATATGGCCGAGAATATTGCGGATCAGGTCGCAATAAAGTTTTTCCTCGATTTTGCGGGCATGATCTATATCTGTGACGCGGAGGTACTGTACGGGCACAGTTTCTGTGGACCAGACGGCTGTTGAATCGAGACGACGTAGGATTGCAGGTTCGATGAATCGAGGCAACCTAATGTCAGAAAACTGTCTGTCAATCGGTTGCCTCTAATTTAAATCAGGTTTGAATCGTCCTTACCACCAAAACCTAACCCATGTTTTTGAACCATACAATTACAGCTTTAAGTTCTGGGATAGCATCCCTAATTGCTCCCATGCCCTTGTTGGCAACTGTCGAGGCAGAAAATTCACCGATTGTTCTGGCTGGAGTTCTGCTGAGTTTAGTAGTGATTTATCTCGCCAGTAAACTCGGCGCGGAAGCGGCTAAACGATTAGATTTTCCACCAGTTCTGGGTGAACTGGTGGCAGGGGTGATTGTCGGGGTATCTGCTTTACACCTGATCATTTTTCCCGAAAGTGGACTTTTCGCCTCAGACTCAGCGGTTATGACCGTGCTGCAATGGATTAATCATCTGTCTCCCGCAGCCCTCACGAGTGTATATGAGTCTCAGAGTGAAGTCATTTCAGTGCTGGCTGAATTGGGCGTAATTATTCTGCTGTTTGAAATTGGTCTGGAATCGGATCTCAGACAACTCAAAGAAGTGGGTACTCAAGCTGTGATCGTCGCCTGTGTGGGGGTGGCAGTTCCCTTTGCCGCTGGCACCGTTGGCTTGATGATGTTATTCAATGTTCCTGCAATTCCAGCAATTTTTGCAGGTGCTGCTTTGACGGCAACGAGCATCGGGATTACGTCCAAAGTGTTGTCTGAATTAGGACAGCTTAAATCCAAAGAAGGTCAAATCATTGTTGGTGCTGCGGTTATTGATGATGTACTGGGAATCATTGTCCTGGCTGTTGTCGCCAGTTTAGCCAAAACGGGTGAGATTGATGTTGCTAATGTCATCTACCTGATTGTGAGTGCAACAGCGTTTCTGATTGGTTCCATCCTATTAGGTGGCATCTTCAACAAAACCTTTGTTGCGATTGTGGAGAAATTTAAAACCCGTGGCAACGTTGTCATGCCAGCATTTATCTTTGCCTTCTTCATGGCATTTCTGGGCAGCGCAATTCATCTAGAAGCGATTTTGGGTGCTTTTGCCGCTGGCTTGGTTCTGGATGAAACCGATGCCCGCAATGAGTTGGATGAACTTGTGAAGCCAATCGCCGATCTACTGGTGCCGATCTTCTTTGTGACGGTGGGAGCGCGGGCCGATCTGGGTGTGTTGAATCCGACAGTGCCTGAAAATCGTGCCGGACTCTTGATTGCCGCATTTTTGATGGTGGTTGCCATCGTCGGCAAGGTGGTGACAGGTTGGGTGGTGTTTGGTCAGCCCGGAATCAATCGATTAGCGATTGGGGTTGGCATGGTTCCACGGGGTGAAGTTGGGTTAGTGTTTGCCGGAATCGGTTCTGCGAGTGGGGTTCTGGATAAGCCGTTGGAGGTATCTATTATTGTCATGGTGATTCTGACCACATTTCTGGCACCACCATTTCTGCGGATCGCTTTTGGTCAGCCAGTAGAACCCCCTACCACAGGAGAAGCTTCGAGTGAGGAACCAATTCTAGCGGGTAAATCTTAGCCTATGCCTTGAGCGCCTCCCACGACTGAAGTACGTGGGATTCGCCATTCATAGTTCATGGCGTTCTACGCAGTGAACCATGAACTAAGCTGCTACGCAGCTTAGTCAGATCAGCCATAATGCTTTGTGTGAATCCTGCGAATGCCTATAAATGCAATATATCTAAAAATGAGATTCACTAGAATCCGTAAATAAAATGAGAATTTATTAGATAAAAAGGAAACTTAATCAAAGAGCGTATATTAGAAGTTATTTGTATCTACGATTACCGACTGACTTAATACTCCTAGGCTTTGGGTAGAAGTTGGATGAAGCCGTAGCAATTATTCTGCTTAGAAGGGTGGAAAATTCTCCTGGGAGTTTGCGATTAGTAAAGATAGCATTCTTCCACAGAGTGAGAAATTTGCATAGGAATTTATCAGCGATCGCGCATTTAACAAATCCCCTACCAAGATAGGCTTGACCTCTCCCCCTGACAGGGTTGTCACCCCCGTCAGGACAAGGATATTAATTGAGCAAGCGATCGCCTAGAGCGCCGGAGATGCGATCGCGATCGCATCTCCATCTAACAACAGCTCTCAACTCTTCTCAGTGCCTAGCAACCTAGCGTACTCGCCTGTGATGATTCCATAACACGAACAGGAAGCGGCTTCTAATTTCTGCCGATTCAGGATGGTAATTCTGCCGCGGTTGTAGCCAATCAGTCCTACCTGTTGAAAGCGGTTAGCCGCCTCCGTGACACCCGAACGTCGTACACCCAGCATCTTAGAGATAAATTCCTGAGTCAGCCGCAACTCGTTTGACTCTACAAAGTCACAGACGAGTAGTAGCCAACGGGCAAGCCTCTGATCGAACTGATGGAGGCGGTTGCAGGCAGCGTTTTGTGAGGCTAGAGCGTACAGCGCTTGCGTGTACCGCAGCAGCAAACTTTGCAGTGAGCCACCCTGCTCAAACTCGGTTTTAAGTAAGCTTGCCTCCATTCTCATGCCAGAGCCTGCTAGCTGCACCATCGCGGTTGCGATCGCGATGTTGTCTCCCAAAGCGGCGGGGATACCCACTACCCCCTCATTACCCACTAAGCCGACTTCGACCATCGAGCCTTCTTCGGGAGTGGAGAGCAAAGAAACTATTCCGCAATGGGGGAAATAGACGTATTCAATTGATTCACCCCTCTTGTGAAGGACTTGCCTCAGAGGAAGCGGGACGCACTCTAGATGGGAAGGCGCTGGTACTCAGCATCTGGCAGAGCGGCTAGCAGTCGATTGACTGCCTGGGGTGAGGCTTCGGACATCGAGTATTAGAAATCTCCTATTTTTTCATGGAATCGTTGTTATAAAAACAACTTACGGCATCAGGAGAAGAATTTAGGTTTTAGTCCGAATGTCAAAAGGTGTTTGTTCACTAGGAACTCAAAAGATGGCTCTTTTATGCTAAATAATTGAAAGTCGGTGCCGCGTCTACCGCAAGCGGTAGACGCGGCACCGAGCTAATAGGTGGGGGTACTGTTCTAGACTCGCATCTTAAGCCAATCGACAATCGTTGGAGGGAGGTCTTAAAGAAAGCCCTCTTGAGAAATGACATTTAATGATTAACGCTAGAATAGTTCAAGCAACCCTCCTAATTTAAAACTAAAAATTGATTCATTAAAATAATAATTCTATAGAAGGATGTCTAATAGACCACAGTATATTAACCTAATCTAGAAGATCAATTTTTTAATGAATGATAAACCTCATTAAAAGTGCGTATAAAATCAAAATTTTGGCTGCTTTGGTACACCTTTTGGGTAGAGTTATGAAACTATAAAGTTTAGTAATTAGCCCTATAGGAAAAAAGTTGCCATTATAGGATTTAAACAAAGCATTTTTTAAGAGATTTGTTGTCGGAAATGCTCTCAGATGAAGGTAGCGATTTAGTTCCCGTTAACTCTTTTAATATTGCTATACAGTATGTTCGGGCAACAAGAAGATCAGATTTTAGTAGAAGCGAGTCCTCTCCCGATTCAGGAAATCCCAGAGGATAGGGCATTAACAGAGACAAAGCTGCCTCCAACTGCAAACCCGCATCTTAAAATTCCCAAGCGAGAAATTCGGACAAGCCTCAAGGCATTAACTACCGAAGGAGCCTTCGCTACAGTCTTTTACAGTATCATTGGCGGCGCGTTGCTCAGTAATTTCTTGCTGGATCTCGGTGCCAGTACAGTGGAAATTGGTCTGCTCGCCTCGATTCCCCAACTGACAAATCTGCTGCAACCGCTGGGAGCCTTTCTGGGAGACCGAATCAAGAGCCGCCACTGGTATTCCTTCTTGATTTTCGGCTCGTCGCGGCTGCCGTGGTTGCTGATTGTGCCAGGGATTTGGTTAATCAGCACCTCTCGTATCCAGCCGCGCCAGTTGGTGCTGTTGACATTGGCAATTATCTGCCTGAGTAATTTCATGGAAGCTTTGGGTCGTGCTTCCTTTCTCAGCTGGATGGCTGTGTTAGTACCGGAGCGATTGCGGGGGCGGTATTTTGGCTTACGCAATAGTGTTGTGACGTTGACCAATCTCATCGGCGTGCCGCTGCTGGGTCTAACGGTATCGAAGTGGCCCGGTGGTTCGCTCCAAGGATTCGGTGCGGTCTTGGTTCTGGGAGTTGTGTTTGCAACACTCAGCCTCGTCTTTCAGTTCTGGATAACTGATGTCAATCCGCAGCTAGTACACGCCGCCGATTCGGATACAGACCACAGTTCGCCCTGGAGGAAAATTTTTAGCTTCCTCAAGGATGGCAATTTTTTGAGGTTTTTGTTTTACTCAGCCTTGTGGAGCTTTGCGGTTAACATCAGCGCTCCCTTCTTTAACCTCTACTTGCTGGGAGACCTCAACTTAGATGTGAGCGTGGTAACGCTCTATAACAGTTTGGGAGCTGGTGCTAACTTGCTGATGCTGATGTTCTGGGGCAAACTGGCTGACCGGATTGGCAATCGCCCACTGATGATAAGTGTGGGAATCTTGGTGGCTCTGACGCCTTTACTGTGGCTAGAAGCTGGAACCGCTCCAATTTTCCTTTGGGCCTGGTTCCCTTTGTTGCACATCCTGGGCGGTGCGACGTGGGCGGCTATTGACCTGTGCAGTGGTAATCTGATGATGTCGGTGACACCGCTACGCAATCAGTCGATTTATTTTGCTGTTGCGGCGGCGGTTCCTGGTATCACTGGAGCAATCGGAATTAGCGTTGGTGGCTATGTCGCGACTGTGACTAATTTTGGTGGCTTGCCAACGGCGTTTGCTCTCTCAGCCGTCCTGCGGTTAATTGCCCTGCTGCCCTTGGTGTTTGTTCATGAGCAGCGCTCTGTGCGCGTGCGTCAGCTAATGAAAGTCCTGATCCCAACACTCAAGCGCCAAGCCGGGGCCATTCAAGCAGGACGCACCAGTTTGAAGCCATTACCATTAATAGAACCTGAGAAAGAAGGTTCACCGGCAAGCTCATCCGCTCAGTCTTAAGATGCCGAATTGACGAATCCCTCCCCGTTCACGAGGAGGGATTTGTGTTCATGTAATCAACTATGAACCATCAACGAGGCGGCTCTCCTCCCACCTCTTTTAAAAGAGGTGGGAGGAGAGCCGCCTTCTTTGATACCCAAACCTGTCACGAAATCTATCTTAGTGAGGATGTTTTAAGAAGCAAAAAAAACAAAGTTCTCTAGTTCGGGTATAATGTAGCATATGTTACAGAAATATACCCATGAATCCTCTAGCCACAGGATTACTGAACGGGGCAGCAATAGTAGTTGAATTTCAACAAACCGAGAAAGATTTAGTATTAAAAGTCCAACCAGAGGATAAGGCATTATCCGAGACGGTACTTCCTGCAAAGCCGCCCTTTAAAATTCCCAAGGCAGAAATTCGGACAAGCCTGCGGGCATTAACGACCGAAGGAGCCTTGGCTACGGTCTTTTACAGTATTATCGGCGGCGCGTTACTCAGTAATTTCTTGCTGGATCTTGGTGCCAGTGCCGTCGAAATTGGTATGTTCGCCTCCATTGCCCAGCTGACGAATCTATTGCAACCGCTGGGAGCCTATCTGGGAGACCGCATCAACAGCCGCAACTGGTATTCCCTGTTGATTTTCGGCACCTCGCGGCTGCTGTGGTTGCTAATTGTGCCAGGGATTTGGTTGGTCAGCACATCTCGTATCCAGCCGCACCAGTTGGTGCTGTTGACATTGGCAATTATCTGGGTGGCTAATATCTTGGAAGCTTTGGGTCGTGCTTCCTTTTTCACCTGGGTAGCTGTGTTAGTACCAGAGCGATTGCGGGGGCGGTATTTTGGCTTCCGCAATAGTGTTGTGAACTTGACCAATCTCATCAGCGTGCCGCTGCTGGGTGTAGCGGTATCGAAGTGGCCCGGTGGAGCGCTCTCTGGCTTCGGTGTGGTCTTGGTTGTGGGAATTGTGCTGGGGATAATCAGTCTGGGCTTTCACTTCTTGATGACTGATGTGAACCCAAAGCTAGTACACGCCGCCACTGAGGATACAGAGCAAGGGGCATCCGGGGAGAGAGTTTTTAGCTTCCTCAAGGATGGCAATTTTTTGAGGTTTCTTCTTTACTCAGGCTTGTGGAGCTTTGCGGTTAATGTCAGCGCTCCCTTCTTTAACCTCTACTTGCTGGGCGATCTCAAGCTAGATGTGAGCGTGGTAACGCTTTATGGCAGCTTGGGAGCTGGTGCTAACTTGCTGATGCTGATGTTCTGGGGTAGACTGGCTGACCGGATCGGCAATCGCCCGCTGATGATAATGGTAGGAATTTTGGTGGCTCTAACGCCTTTACTTTGGTTAGAAGCTGGAACCGCTCCAATTTTCCTTTGGGTTTGGTTCCCCGTGTTGCACATACTCGGCGGTGCAACGTGGGCGGCGATTGACCTGTGTAGTGGTAATCTGATGATGTCGGTGACACCGCTACGCAATCAATCGATTTATTTTGCGATCGCGGCGGCGGTTCCTGGTATCACTGGAGCCATCGGAATTAGCATTGGTAGCTTTGTCGCGACTGTGACTAATTTTGGTGGCTTACCAACGGTGTTTGCTCTGTCAGCCGTCCTGCGGCTGTTTGCCCTGCTGCCCTTAGTTTTTGTTCACGAGCAGCGTTCTATGCCTCTGGGTCAGCTAATGCGAGTCCTGTTCCCAGTCACACAGCCAACAAAGCTGATTGCAGCAAAGGAATAAGTTTGCTCCTAAATCCATGCCTAATCCGGGTCTTGTCCCTGCTGCCGCATCTCACATTCTCGGATAAATTGCGCGATCGCATTTTTCCGATCTTCTGTTAACTCGCTTGTTTCATCGAGGCGGCTGATTCTCTCAAGGATCAAGGATGGTTCAAGATAGGGTTCAACCCACTTAGGGTCAAGTCTGTAGCCTGTTTTTTGCGTCCCGTCTGACCCATACTCACTAAAATCTTTTTGCAGGAACTTCTCCAAGAAATTAACTAGCCCTTCGTCATTATCAATAATCTTTTCAACCCATTGCTTGACTTCCTCTTCTCCTGCCCAAGCTTGCCAATAATGTAATCTTTCAGATAGTTTTGGGGCTTTCAGTAGAGAGTTTTGTTGTGCAGCATCTCGCAGCCGCTTCAAGGCTATTTCTTCAAGTTCTTTAAGGTGTTCTACGCTCTGGAGCCATTCCTCTTCGGGGATAGATTCATCGGCTTCATACTTACCTTGTTCCTGACCCAAGGTTGCTACTTCACCCACGATTATGGATAAGGCTTTACCGTTTGACATTGCCTCTTTCAAGGTTTCAAACCGTGCTTGTTCGTCAATCCGACGCAACAGTTGAGAGATAAGGCGTTCAATTCTAATGTCATTACCAAAATCAAACATCCCCTGGGGTTCGTCTTCCGGAGATAAAAGCTGGTCGCCAACATCCAACAAAGCTTTCACAATTGAAGGAATGCAATGGGTAGGAAGTTCTTTTTCAGTGTAATCCTCAAGCTGTTCAAGAAATGCCCGAACTTGAGTCGTGCCATCAGAGCGTTTTTGATGAGCGAGTTCTACAAGATTTTCTCCAAATGCCTTTGCATCTTTTGTCAAGGCAAAGATTGCTTTAATCTCAGCATCAGAGAATTCATCTTGTGTTAATACCAGACGGAAGTAGTTGGGAAATATATCTAAGCTACAAATACGTAATTGCTTGCGCCATATTGACTCGTCTTGTGCAGGGGAGGAGGTATTACGCCAAACGGTTTCTAATTTAGGAAAAAGGTGCAATAGCAGCCGTTTGATTGGTTCTTTATCCTCATTTTCCAGCTGAGCCAGCCACGAATGGTGAAAATCTTTGATTTCGTCTAATGTCGGAATTAGATAACCTTTGGCATCCGCGGTTCCCGCAAAGAATGTAGGATTTTTGCGGATTATGTCATATATCATTGGGCGAAAAGCCCGCAAGGACTCAATAGCAATGAAGTCAACTGAATTTACCTCACCTTTCACCCCTGGATATGTCACGGTTAAGAGGTTGGTCAGGCGAACAATGTCGCGAGGATTGGTAATAAAGTAGTCTATTCCTTGTAAGTAAACATTGCCCCATCGATTTTGATTGAATAGTTCTTTTGGGGTGTCAGCCAGTATGCCATTGAGTTTTTCAAAAAGTAACCTGCGAAGTGAGGTTTTATCTGGCAGAGGTAACTCAAAAGCAGCTTGAACAATCTGAGAAAGGTAGGTCTCTCCAGGTATAGGTTGTGTATTTCCAAGGGTTTTGATGACAACTTCTTGATCGAAAACGAGCAAATAGACAACGTTAGTAAAATTTGGAATTGCTTTAATAAGGTGAAATAGCTGACTAATATCCTCAGCAGTGAGCCTGTCAATATCGTCAATCGTTACTACGATTCGCGGATGCTGCTGTTCGAGTGTATCTTCGACTTCTTCTTTTAAGTCGGAAGTCTCCTTTTCTTTATCGTCAAATAATCTTACGAGTGCATTACTAGCTTGAGCATAAGGAAGAGGAATTTCAGAAACAACTTTAGCAAGATCGGTTATTCGACTTATGAAGCCTTTGGGGACAGCTTTGAATTTGCTCAAAACTGTCTGTAATTCGTTAATAAAGCGCCTTGTGATGTCTTCGCCCCCTGAAAATAACCAGGGATTAAAAGGGACGATAATAGGTTGTTCGCTCTTTGGCTTTTGCTGGAGATAGTACGTTAAGAAGTTCAATAGTGTCGATTTGCCAAAACCTGAGGAACCGTAAACTGCAATAACGAACCCTTCAGGAAAGTTCATTTGGCAAATACTGTCTGCAAGATGTTTGGCAAAGGGTGCATATCCTAATCGGTCTTGTTTCGGCTCGATTAAGGCGTTGTCTGCCGATGGGTCACTAAAATCCTCTGGCAAGACCTTTGAATCGTTCTTTGTTTGAGCCATGCAGTCTCTCTCTTTGTTAGCTAAGGTGTCCTTGCCATTGAACGTTCGTTTAATTAACATCCCCCTGGCGTGCTGAGTGTGGGGTGTTGAATTACGTCCTAATCATGCGATCGCTTATCTTTATACCAATGCCCATAAAGTATCATCAATGAAGCTCTGCTCTTGTCTACTGTTCGATGGACATTAGCATTAAGGCTGGTTGTGTAGAAGGAACACATTGTCAGTGTTCTAGCAACCTAGCGTACTGACTTTTGATGATTCCATAACACGAACAGGAAGCGGCTTCTAATTTCTGTCGATTCAGGATGCTTATTCTGCCACGGTGGTAGCGAATCAGTCCTGCCTGTTGAAGGCGGCTAGCCGCCTCCGTGACCCCCGGACGTCGTACACTCAGCATTTGAGCCATAAATTCTTGAGTTAGCTGCAACTCGTTTGACTCTACAGTATCAGAGACGAGCAGTAGCCAACGGGCAAGTTTCTCATCGATTTGATGCAGGCGGTTACAAGCCGCATTTTGTGAGGTTAGAGCGTACAGGGCTTGCGTGTACCGCAACAGCAAGCTTTGCAGTACACCACCCTGTCCAAACTCAGTTTTAAGTAAGCTTGCCTTCATCCTCATGCCTGAGTCTTCTCGCTGCACGAGCGCGGTTATGGTCGCGATGTTGTCTCCCAAAAGGTCGGGCATACCTGTAACTCCGTCATTACCCACTATGCCGACTTCGACGTTCGAGCCTTCTTCCGTAGTCGCAATCAAAGAAACTATTGCACGATGGGGGAAATAGACGTATTCGATTGATTCGCCTCTTTTGTAAAGGACTTGCTTGAGAGGAAGCGGAACGTTTTCTAGATGTGGAACAAGGCGCTGGTACTCAGCTTTTGGCAGAGTGGCTAGCAGCCGATTGACTGGTTTGAGTGGAACTTTGGGCATGAGGTCGCGAGGAATTTCCTCGCCTTGAATGTTTTTAGAAAAAACAACTAACAGTATCAGGAGAAGAATTTAGACTCTAGTCCGAATGTCAAAAGGTGTTTATTTACCAGTAAGTTAGAACTTGGCTCTTGTATGCTGCATAATTAACCGTCTGTGCCTAGCAACCTAGCGTACTCGCCGTTAATGATTTCATAACACTCACACGAAGCCGCTTCCAAGTCTTCCCGATTCAGGATGGTAACATTGCCACGGGTGTAGCGAATCAGTCCTGACTGTTGAAGCGTGTGAGCCGCTTCCGTGACACCCGCACGTCGTACACCCAGCATCTGGGCGAGAAATTCATGAGTGAGCTGCAACTCGTTTGACCCTACACGGTCACAGACGAGCAGTAGCCAACGAGCAAGTCTCCCCTCCAGATAATGGAGGCGATTGCAGGCAGCGCTTTGCGTGACGAAGGCGTGCTGTGCTTGTATGTACCGTAGCAGCAGACTTTGCAGTACACCACCCCGCCCAAACTCGGTTTTAAGCACGCTTGCCTTCATCCTCATGCCAGCGCCTGCTAGCTGCACCATCGCGGTTGTAGTTGCGATGTTGTCTCCCAAAGCGGCGGGCATACCTGTAACTCCGTCATTACCCACTAAGCCCACTTCGATCATCGAGCCATCTGCCATCGTTGTGAGCGCAGAAACTATTGCATTCTGGGGGAAATAGACATATTCAATTGGTTCACCAACCTCTTGAAGGACTTGCTTAAGAGAAAGCGAGACTTGATCTAGATTGGGAAAAAGGCGTTGGTACTCTGCATCTGGCAGAGCGGCAAGCAGTCGATTGACTGCTTGGGGTGAAGCGTTAGACATTGGGTATTACGAATCTCCTAGGGTTAACCCGTTGCAAGAAACAACTGACGGCACGGGGAGAGGAGTTTATACCCTAGTCCGAATGTCTTGAGGTGTTTGATGACCAGTAAGTTAGAACCTGGCTCTTATATTGTAGCAAACTGAAATTCTGTGCCGCCTCTACCGCTTGCGGTAGAGGCGGCACAGAGCCAAGAGGTGGGATTATAAAGGGTTGCGATCGCGAAGTGCTGCGGCTTATAGCAGATTGTGTTAGCGCAGCTTTCTGGAAAGCGATCGCGGAGCATCCCAATGAAAGTAAATTGCCCACAGACTTCGTTTGTATAGCTGCGATTTTCAAGATGTTGTTGGCGAATTCGGAAGACCTAACCCCCCAGCCCCCTTCCCTGCAAGGGAAGGGGGAGTCCGGAAGCCCCTCTCCGATCAAGGGGAGGGGTCACAACCTTCGCTAGACCAACAACATCTTTTCAATCGCCAGATATTTTTGCTTGCATTGGAATGCACTCGCGATCGCAAACTTAGATAGCGTCAACTATTCTAGGTTCGCACCTTAAGCCAATCGACAATAGTTGGAGGAAGGTCTCGCTGCACTTTACTGCTGACGTACATCCCAATATGCCCGACTGGGAAGGAGCGCACGGTGTAGTCTTTGCTCCCAATGTACTTCTCAAGAGCCAAGGAGGATGCTGGAGGAACTAGATGATCTTGCTCGGCGTAAATGTTCAAAATTGGGATGCGAATATTCTCCAGATTCACTCGCTTCTCTCCAATCTCGACCTGACCTTTAATCAGTTTGTTTCCCTGGTAGAAATCCTTCATAAACTGTCGATAAGCTTCCCCAGCTTGGTCAGGACTATCGAAAATCCACTTTTCCATGCGAAGAAAGTTGAGCAACTTGTCCTCTGATTCGATAGTATCCAGAAGATCAATATACTTCTGAATTCCTAACTGGAACGGCTTCAGCAGCAAAAACTCTAAGTTCATGAAGTCGCCGGGGATGTTACCCAGAGTATCTACCATTAGATCCACATCTAGCGCTTGGGAACCCAGAGTGCTTCCACCCCAAACATTGAGCAGTCCCTCCTTGATGTGAAAATCAACCGGAGTGACCATAGTAATCAGGTTTTTCACCTTCTCTGGGTAAATGGAACTGTAGCAGAGACTGAAAGCGCCCCCTTGACAAATGCCTAACAGGTTGATTTGCTCTAAGTTGTGGCGATCGCGTAATACGTCCACACAGTTATTGATATAACCATTGATGTAGTCGTCAAGAGTCAAAAAGCGATCGCTTCGACTGGGATAGCCCCAGTCAGTTATATATACATCCATGCCAAGATTGAGCAAATTGGCAACAAGCGATCGCCCTTCCTGCAAATCGACGATGTAGGGACGGTTGACTAGAGCGTAAACGATGAGGATGGGGATGTTCAGCGAATGCTCCACCTTTGGCGTGAAGCGGTACAGCACCACCTTATCTTCTCGGTAAACTTCTTCCTTGGGTGTCACTCCAATCTGAATGTCTTCCTCACGCAGGCGGCTGAAGCTCTCGACACCCTTAAACAGTTTTTGGGTTAGCTCGGTAAAATCGTGCATTGTATCCTCAAGACTCGCTGCGTTGGGATTCTCCTAAAGCTTTTTTAAGGCTTTTAATTTCCTTACGCAGCTCGTAGACGTTACGGTGAATTTCATCAACTTCGCTGCGAGTTGGCAAGTCATTCATCTTCAGAAACACTTCCATTAGCTGTTGCTGCTGGAGCCTGTAGGTCATGGCTGCATTCAAGAATTTCCCCTGAATCTCAAGGGCATTCTCTGAACGGAACGTCTGTGCGAATGCTTGGTCAAATACCCTACTCCAGATTTGCTGAAACTGCCGCCAGTTCTGAAGCGTTTCGCTCTTTTCTTGGGAGGATGCCAATCGCATCAGCTGCTCGAAGGCTCTCATCCAGACATCGACCAGCACTAACTGATAGTCAAAGCTCGCTTTATAGAAGTTTGTCCAGGCATCAAAGCTTTTAAGCAGTTTGTTGTTGAACTCACGGGTATATCCCAGACTTGGGCTTTGCAGTAAGTTGCCAGTCTGTTGATAGTCCCAGTAGAGGTTGTTCAGCTCTATTGATGCAACATCGCCGCCTATCGCCTGAGTCGCCATTTCAAGTGACTGGCGCAGTGGTTCTACCCACTGACCTAACTTTTGCAGCCCCTCCGCATACAGAAGCCATAACTCGGCCTGATTTTGAATACCGTTGGCTGTAGCAGGCGTTTCGGGAGTTGTCACAGGTTTAATAAAATCAATCCAGCTTTCCCAGATTTTCTTTTGAGTCTCAGCCCACATTTTCACCAGATTCTCAGTCTGTTCGACCCAGTAAGTAGCGTCTTTTTCCATTGTTGCTGAACTATTGGTGACGTAGGTGGGCAAAATTTATCTTAGATTTTTTCCTGTGGCAAGTTCTTCACCGTAGGTATGATTAGTGGGAATGCGATCGCATATTACTTGCATAGCCCATTTCTCGTGTTGAGAATCAGCACGCAGCTTGGTACGTATGTAATTGTGCTATTCATCACCATTTATTGACTTATAACTGGATTGCCAACAGCGTTGGCCAATCTCAAAAATAACGTCTTCAGCCTTCCACTTCGGCTTGGTTAGATAGAGTTCGGCGACCTTCTGTTTCCTAGATGTAGAATGCTTAACTTAATCCTATGTTGGTCAGCCGCCGATTCATACCCCTACTTAGTCCAAAGGGAAGATTTAGCCAATAAAAAAAATTAGTAATTATTGAATCAATGAACTTAATGCGCTAGTTTTCTAGCCGATCTTATGGAAACCATTTACGGGAATATACAAGGAGTAAAATCTAGTTACATCAAGCAACTACAGCGCCTGTACGAGCAACGGCAACCCTCCCATAGCCTAACTACTCCCGAATTTGCCCAAACTCTAGCAGCAATCAGTACAGAGATTCACCACCCCGTCTGCTGCTATATCAATCGACGTGGGCAAGTAATCCGAGTTGCAGTCGGTACGCCAAGCCAAACTCAAATCCCGCCCCAAGACCTTCCCCGGCATAGCGCGGAACGCCTGAGTGGGATTCGCTGCATTGCCACTCAACTTAAATTAGAGCCACCTGACCCAGCCGCACTGACAGCAATGGCACGGCAGCGCTTAGACGCTTTGGTCTTAATCCCCACTGGCAACGGAGCGGAACGACGGGACGGTGAAGCCACAGGCTTAGTCAAGGAAGCTTACCTAGCTCACCTTGTACCGGAACAAGAAACGCCTTGGATTGTTTCTCCTCCCCTCAGCCTAGATGAGCTGAACGAACAAGACTTTGACGACTTAGTTGATGAATGGGAAACCGAGTTCTCTGAATCAAGCGATGGAAAATCGCAATTCCAAGTAATTGAATCAGACTCTGACAAAGTGCTGCTGGTTGGGTTGATGACCGAGGACGTGTCTCCCCAACGGTTTCAAGACGGACTTGAAGAACTGATTCGATTAGTTGATAGTGCTGGAGGAGAGGTATTAGAAACAATACAGCAAAAGCGAAGTCGCCCCCATCCTCAAACGGTCGTCGGTCAAGGAAAAATTGAAGAAATTGCCCAACGCGCTCATCAGCTAGGAGCCAACTTAATCGTCTTTGACCGAGATATTTCTCCTTCCCAAGCACGAAACCTGGAAGAGCAGATTAACATCCGCGTCGTAGATAGAACTGAAATAATTCTGGATATCTTCGCTCAACGCGCTCAATCCCAAGCGGGTAAATTGCAAGTGGAACTGGCGCAACTGGAATATATGCTGCCTCGGCTCAGGGGTCGAGGTCGGGAAATGTCCAGGCTTGGAGGCGGAATTGGTACCAGAGGGCCGGGTGAAACCAAACTAGAAACTGAGCGGCGAACCATTCAACGCCGAATCGCCCAACTTCAGCAGGAAGTTAACCAATTACAAGCCCATCGCTCCCGGTTGCGACAACAACGACAACAGCAAGAAATTCCCTCTATTGCGTTAGTCGGTTATACCAATGCGGGTAAATCGACGCTACTAAATGCGTTGACTCACGCCGAGGTTTATACAGCAAATCAACTATTTGCCACCCTCGACCCGACAACGCGAAAACTGGTAATTACAGATCCAAACACTCAAGAGCGGCGGTCTCTTCTGCTTACAGACACCGTAGGGTTTATTCACGAACTCCCGCCACCTCTAATGGATGCTTTCCGCGCCACCCTGGAGGAAGTAACTGAGGCGAATGCGTTGCTTCATGTGGTCGATGTGTCCCATCCAGCTTGGGAGAGCCATATCCGTTCAGTGATGGACGTGCTAGCAGAAATGCCTACTATTCCTGGTAAAGCTTTGATTGCTTTTAACAAGGTCGATAAAGTAGATAGCGAAAACTTGGCTTTAGCTCAGCAAGAGTTTCCTGAAGCGGTGTTTATTTCAGCAACTGGACGCTTAGGTTTAGAGACGCTACGCCAGCGATTGGTGCAACTAATTGACGAAGCTGGTTCACAGACTCCACTTATAAAAATGTGAATATTGCTGCTCGTAAGTTGGATTATCTAGCTGCTTTTCTGGATATGTCAACCATATTACTACGAGCATACGGCTAGGCAAGTTGTGGCGGGGAATTTGATTTTACGAGCAGCAGAAGTAAAGGCAAAGACAAAAAGAAAAAGCACAAGGAAAAAGGGAAAAAAGAAAGATTAACCAGAGTGCGATCGCTCTTAATCTTCCCAAAATTTATCAAGTGCGATCCGCCGCAAGACGGATCGCTTCGCTATCGCTTTTGTGCATTCTTCGCTATCCTAGGGGACGTGACGAATTTCCGATTTATTTCGAGTATTTAGGCGATGGAAGAAATTCTTCAGATAGTCAAAAAAGTTACTCTGGCGCTAGTTGGTGGTGGAGCGGCGCTTTTAGCTTTCTATATGGCACTGTTTTTTTCGATTATGGTTCTGGTTCCTACCAGTTCTCCAAATCAAGTAGAAGAATGGACAAACACTGTGGTGACAGTGTTTGGTATCAAATTAAATCTACTCTCGATACAACGATTGAAAGGGGCTGCTATTGGTATCAGTGTTGTCCTTCCCCTTGCTGCCGTTGCTTGGTTTTCACTCCGAGCATTCATTCACCAACGTTAGTAACAATAAATAATTTGCGCTCCAACAGCAGTTGAACAAAACAGAGGTTGAGTTTCCAACGTCCAACCCACTCTATCGGCTTTGTTGCGATCGCGCTGGCAAGTCAGCCCTGAAATAAATTTCGGGCTGAAAGCCAAAGTTAGCTAAAGCTAACTGGAAAACATTTCAAACCCTTTAAAACTGACATCTTGCACCATTCTCAATTACCCATACTGCCAGCCAGAGACAGAAATGTCTAAACCTTGCGTGCGAGCCAACTGCTGGAATCGTTTGATATCTTGAAGTAACAAAAG
>NZ_JAMPKJ010000059.1 GCF_039962115.1 Funiculus sociatus GB2-C1
CTAGCGTTTGCCGTTCCTCATTTGTCAGGGAAACAATATATCGTTTGGCTGGCATTGTTTATGGGTTGCTTACATTTCTATTATCCGTCAATTCTTTTTTGACAGACCACTAGTAATCGCCTGAGTTATCTTTACGCTTTCCTTAAGAAAAAGCATCCATTGAGACAGATTAATTTCTAAAGGATTACCAGAGTAAGTGAAGACTTTCATAGTGTTTCCGCTTGCTGCTATGGCATGAGCTAGAAATAACATTTTGTGAAGCTTGAGACTAGACTTAATTTGATACAGTTCTTTAGTTGGCACAGAAGTATGCAGAAGATATTGAAGTTCTTCCGCATTATCTAAAGATGAAAGGTAGTGATAGCCCCGCACGATAATCTCGATTACAGCAACAGGAATAGACATTGTAGCAAAGTGTCTGAGTTTTCTATTTCTTTCTTATTTTTATCGTGTTTACGAGACAACTCATCTAACTTATCTTCAAGAGAGCGAATTGCTTGTCTCTGCTCTTTAATAATTTCTTGGGCTAAACAAATGTCTTTTTGAATGTAAACAATCTCCTTCATAATGACTTCTAGTTTAGCTGCTTGTGTTAGAGCCATATCTGGGGATTGAGCAAATAAATTACCGACTCCAACACCAGCGCCAGCGCCAAGAATTGCACCACCAGCAACAATTACTGCAAAACCGCCAGCCATCCCAAAGCCTCCTGCTGCGATCGCGCCTCCCCCAAGAGCAGCTAAAACGGCTGATACTGCTGCTGCTCCAGATAAACCTGGTGCTAGAATGGGTGCGAGTAAAGCAGCTATAGCAGGAGTGAAAAATGCTGCTACTACCACCAGTAGCACTGCTCCAACTACGCCTAATATCCAAGGATTGAAACCTCCTTTAATGCCTTCAATTGCTTCCTTGTAGTTAGACTGAAATCGTCCAACAACGTCCGGGTCTATATCTAGTGTTTTAGCAAAAAATCTTAGCTTTTTTTAAGCTTTTCTTCATCATAAATTCTCAAGTCTTTGAATACTTCATCGTTATCACCAAGCGAATAATAAGGTTCAAAGAGTGTTAACTCTAATAAAACAAGATATAAAGTTAATTTATTGGTTTTCAGAACTGTAAGTTCTTTAACTGATTTTTTGAACAGATCAAAATCTGTAAGTAAGTGAAAGGAAATATTAGTAACGGTATCTTTATCAATTTGGCTCTTTAGAAAAAGTTCTGTTGAATCTTTCCACTTAGATAACCATCCGCGCTTAAGTGATTTTTTATCAAGATTGGTTTCATACTCAAGATCGGCTAGTACCAAGTGGTACTGATAGCTAAACATGATTCTAGTTTCTTCGAGAGTTAAACCAAATTCTTTCATGGTTTGCCTTCTTAGAGAATAATTACGATCGCCCGTCAGTATGAGATAAGCTAAATTATGCCATTTAGTCGGCGGTTTTCCTGTTTGGGAAACTGTCCTACCCAAGTTTTCATCTTCCGTACCGGGGGACAATAATTCAACTACGACAAACGGACTGATTTGCTCTTGCCACATCACGTAACTCATCCGCAAGTCGCGACCAACAAAAACCTCCTCCGGATCGTAGTTAAACGGCTGGAAAGTTTGGCGCAGCATCGGGGGCTGAAATTCGTGATATTCGTCAGGCAAACCAGGTTCCTCTGGGTCTTCGCTAGGCAGATCGTACATTGTCGGCAAAGTTTGCCGGGGTGAAAGAGGCGGATCGGATTGAGCTATTGAACGAGGAAAGCTAGTCACGGTTGATATCTGGTGCTACGGTTACTTTACAGGATATCAACTGTTGGAAGTGAGCGCGATCGCAATACGGTTTTTTATAAGATAATGCAGCCTACCCAACATATTTGTAGATCAATTCCTACAAACACTCAAAACCCTTAAATTGGAGCGCACTCCCCAATTTCCAACAAAAAGGAGAGGTAAACTTCTCTACCTCTCCTTTTTTGAATAATTTACGATCGCATTGCAAAAGTAAAAAGAAAAAATCTAAAATGATTTTTTGCTTTTTACATGATTGCCGTATTAATAGCCTCTTTGGTTGGGCTTGGAAACGATGAAGCTGAGAACTTGGCACTGCTTCACGTTATCAAAACCTACTACTCGGATGTAGCCACCGGAATACTCAGAACGGCAAGCTTTTACTTCATTGAGAACTTCTTGTGTGGAGCCTGCATTGAACAGAGGCAGTTTCCACAGCGTCCAGTAGTGCTGTTTTGGGTCAGAGTCTTCGCTGAATTCTACTGCTGGGATATACCCTTGGTCGAGAATGTATTGAACTTGTCTGCTAATCTGAGCATCGCTCAAGGGTGGCAAGTAGGAGAGGGTTTCGTAACGACGCTCTTTAGGTAAAGTTCTCATGGTTGGTGTGAATAGTTTCCTTGTGTGTATGTCTGCTGAAAGTTCTGTCAGCTAACAATCGAGGTTATCCAGGCTCGCCTGGTGCATCGGTTTGCGGTTCGGGCTGGGAACTGGGGTCAGCTAAATTGAATTGCGTAATTCGCTCCAAATGCTGACGCCGATATTCCACATTAGACTGCTGAATGCCAGCACGAACCATCTCAGGCAAAAAGTCTGCTACTTCTTCTGCAAGATGCTGACGCACGGTCAGAATCCGCAATGCGATGTCTGGTTTCTCCCGGATTAATTCCAGTAGGTAAGCTTCTCCATCTTGGATTTTGCCCGTTGAGGAAAAGTTACTCAGCCAGATTGCCGAAGGAGGATTTGTTTCGCTCAACTGAGCGACAGTAATTTTTACTGCTTGATAAGTCAGGTAGCTAATCAGCGTCTTAGCAGTGTCTTTGGCAACTTGTTTGAGATCCATTTTTGACCCCAGCCACAGCAATTTTAGATTTTAGATTTTGGATTTTGAATTCTATTAGGTTAATCCAAAATCCAAAATCCCTAATCCAAAATTGATTACAGAGTGTCCATTGCCTCGAACTCGAACTTGATTTCCTTCCACAGTTCGCAAGCAACAGCCAACTCAGGACTCCACTTGCAAGCTTCGCGGATCACGTCGCCGCCTTCGCGCATCAAGTTGCGTCCTTCGTTACGAGCTTGGACACAAGCTTCCAAGGCAACACGGTTGGCAGTAGCGCCAGGAGCATTACCCCAAGGGTGTCCCAAGGTGCCGCCGCCGAATTGCAGGCAGGAATCATCGCCAAAGATTTCAACCAGCGCAGGCATATGCCATACGTGGATACCACCGGAAGCTACGGGCATCACACCAGGCATAGAAGCCCAGTCTTGAGTGAAGAAGATACCCCGTGCGCGGTCTTGTTCGATGTGGTCTTCGCGCATCAAGTCTACGAAGCCCATCGTGATGCCTTTTTCGCCTTCCAGTTTACCCACGACGGTACCGGAGTGGAGGTGGTCGCCACCAGACATCCGCAAGCACTTAGCTAATACGCGGAAGTGGATACCGTGGTTCTTTTGACGGTCGATCACGGCGTGCATAGCGCGGTGAATGTGCAGCAGAATACCGTTACGGCGGCACCATTTGGCGAGGGTGGTGTTAGCGGTGAAGCCACCCGTCAGGTAGTCGTGCATGATGATCGGGGTGCCGATTTCCTTAGCGAATTCAGCCCGTTCCATCATTTCTTCGCAGGTGGGAGCAGTCACGTTTAGGTAGTGACCTTTGATTTCACCTGTTTCAGCTTGAGCTTTTTCGATGGCTTCTTGTACGAACAGGAAGCGATCGCGCCAGCGCATGAAAGGCTGGGAGTTAATGTTTTCGTCGTCTTTGGTGAAGTCCAAACCACCGCGCAGGACTTCATAGACGGCACGACCGTAGTTCTTAGCTGATAAACCGAGCTTCGGCTTAATCGTACAACCCAGCAAAGGACGACCGTACTTGTTCAGTTTGTCGCGCTCAACGGTAATCCCGTGAGGAGGGCCTTGGAAGGTTTTGAGGTACGCAACAGGAATTCTTAAGTCTTCCAAGCGCAGCGCACGTAAGGCTTTGAAACCAAACACGTTGCCCACCAGAGAGGTCAACAAGTTGGTAACAGAACCTTCTTCAAACAAATCGAGGGGATAAGCAATATAGCAAATATACTGGTTGTCTTCGCCTGGTACTGGTTCGATGTCGTAGCAACGACCTTTGTATCTATCCAGGTCTGTCAGCAGGTCTGTCCATACTGTTGTCCAGGTACCTGTGGAAGATTCAGCAGCAACAGCAGCTCCAGCTTCTTCTGGAGGAACACCAGGCTGAGGCGTAACCCGGAAAGCCGCCAAGACATCAGTATCTTTGGGGGTATAGTCTGGGGTGTAATAGGTGAGTTTGTAATCTTGAACTCCGGCCTTATACCCAGTCTTCGTCTGAGTTTTTGTTTGAGAGTAAGCCATGTCTTCCTTCCTGAGGGAATTCTGAAGGTAGTTACGGGTTTTGAGCGATCCCGTACATCTTTCTTTATTGTTTTTTAACTATACCAGTAAGGTAATAAGTTGAAATTCCAATCTTTTTCTGACTTCCATAACTTTTATTTATTAAAACAAATCGTAATATTTTTTTACAGATAAATCCTTGACATCTTGGCTAAATTAATAATCCCAATATTTTTTTGTGAAACAAGCGATCGCGCACCAAATGTTGTATATTAATAAACTTTCTTTAAAATAACGATGCTCAAAAGAGCCGAAGCATAGACACTTATCGGAACTAAAGCAAGCATTGTGTAGCTGAGGCAAGATTAAATAGAGTAGGTTCAATCCTGTATATCAGCCAAATGAAGAGAGGCGCGATCGCAATGGCATTCTTGAGTAGGCGTATTGGTTTGTTTATCAGTGCCACACTGCTTTCTGTGAGCCTGCCACTGTGGGGAATCATCCAATCACAGCACACCAATAATAGCCGCGTACTGGCTCAGCAACCCGTCGAGATAGACCGGGGAGACGACCTCCGCACCTATCCACCATCATCAGCACCACCTGGACGCAGACCCTTGCCTCCGGAACGCCGACGACAAGAGGCAACCCCTTTGCCAGCAGATTTTCGCATCACCGCCTTGCAGCCTGGGTATACTGGCAGTCTCTGGGTTGGTTCCTGGCAGAGTTTAACGCGGATTAATCCCAGCACTGGCAACATTTTGGCGCGAATTAGTCTGCCCAACTACACCATCGGCGCGATCGCCCAAGACCGAGTAGGACGAGTTTGGGTAGGAACCTATGAAGGGCTGGTACGGGTAGACCCTCGTAGTAATGAAGTAACAGCGCAGAATTTCACCTTACCTTCTAATCGGGTATTGTCGCTGTTAATTGACCGTCGGGGCTATTTGTGGGTAGGAAGCGATCGCGGTCTTGCCATGATCAGTCCCGACCAGGGATTACTGATGACAACGTTACAAAAGTTACCCGGAGTATCTGCTAACGCCCTCACCCTAGATCGAGAAGGTCATCTGTGGGTAGGAACACTTGAAGGGTTAGTGCGAATAAATACCGCCAACGCCTTTATCCTCAAGCGAGTGAAAGATATCCCAGGCACCACAGTACAAGCCCTCACCCTAGATTCCGACGGGAAGATTTGGGCAGGAACGCCCAACAGTTTGTTAGTCATTGACCCCAAAACAGGTGATGTGTTGCGTTCTGTAACCCCACTGCGGGGGCGCAACGTTACCTCTGTGCGCTTTGCACAAGATCGCAGTGTTTGGGTAGGTACAGATAACGGTCTGCTGAGATTGAATCCCACTACTGGCGCTGTCTTGGATCAAGTTGCCAACCTCCCTTCTAGCCGGATTCTTTCTCTAGCAGCTGATGTCAGTAATAAGTTGTGGGTAGGAACCAGCGAAGGACTGGCTTGGATCAGTTTGACAACCGGGCGCGTCACACCGCATTTAGCCTTTGTTCGTGGCGAGGACAACGAGCAAGTGTTCACTCCGTAGCTATACGGAATAATTCAGCAGGAAGTTGAAGTTTAATACCGATGACTTCTAGTTAATTAAGGTTGACACTTCCATGCTGAAAAAACTTGCCAAAACAATTGCCAGTGTTGCTATTGCTGCTGGTGCTGTATCTACTATCGGTCAAAGCGCGATCGCACAGGCTACCAATCCCGGAGACATTGCAATTAATACCATTCGCATCGAAAGCACCCTTGATGCCAGTGCTAGAGTGCGCCAGGGTTATTTTGAAGTTCCTAACCGAAATACTACCGTTTCTGCCTTCGGTGGTCGGATGCGCCTGTATGATGCTCACATGGCGCGGATGATTGCCTTGAGTCATCAATTTTACTGCCAGCAACCCTACTCTGCTGGAATTGAAAAGGTAATGGTGTGGGACTACCGCGCCAACAACGGTAGAATCAACATGGGTACTTTTAATATGCCCTGCACGTTGGTAGAGCAGACAGTGAGCGCCTATGGTCTTGGTAGATCAGTACCAATGGAAGTAGAGCTTCCGGACGGATCTATAGGGGTTTTCAAGGTGCGTACCCTAGATATTCAAGACGGCAGGGAAACTAGAGATTTCCTGAGATTTGTGCAAAGTATTAGACCAGAGCGCTGAAATAGTTTTTAGTTAGTAGTTAAGTAGGGCGGGTCATACCCACCCTACTATTAGCTAACAACATCAAACCTCAAGACGCTATAAATCGCCTCTAGAACAAAACTCCTAACTTGTATATGGCAATCACCACCCAGCAATTAATCCAGTGGAAACAGCAACAGCGTCCAATTGTGACGCTGACAGCTTGGGATTATGCGATCGCGCAACTATTAGACGCAGCTGGGGTGGATATCATCCTAGTGGGAGATTCGCTAGGGATGGTGGCGCTAGGATATGAAACAACGCTCCCATTAACGCTAGATGAGATGATACACCATGCCTCAGCGGTGTGTCGCGGTGTCAACCGGGCGTTAGTAATGTGCGATTTACCGTTTTTGACTTATCAAGAAAGTTCCCAACAAGCGATTCACTCAGCGGGAAGAATTTTGAAGGAAACGGGCGCTCAAGCGGTGAAAATGGAGGGAGGATATCCGGCAATGGTAGAAACTATTGCTAGAGTCGTGCAAGCTGGGATTCCGGTGATGGCTCATGTAGGTTTAACGCCGCAATCGGTACATCAGCTAGGCTACCGACAACAGGGGAAAACACCAGAAGCAGGTGAGAAGATTTTACTTGAAGCGATCGCTCTTGAACAAGCTGGTGCCTTTGCCGTTTTGTTGGAACATATCCCCTCCCAGTTAGCGTTGCAGATTACTCAAAAGTTGTCGATTCCTACCATTGGGATTGGTGCTGGCGTTCACTGCGATGGACAGGTACTCGTCACCGCCGATTTACTAGGGCTTTCCTCTCGACAGCCGCCCTTTGCCAAATCTTACGCCAATCTGCGAGAAACAATTACCCAGGCAGTACAAGAGTTTAGCGGTGAAGTGCGATCGCGTCAATTTCCATCGCCGCCACCTTAAACGTAGAGTTTCGCAAAATAAAACTTTGCGTAACTTTGGGCTATCCTTGGCGTTCTTTGCGTTTAAAAATAAATTTGGATCATAATAGCGGGTCAAGAGGCTCACAAAAATTGTTCGCACCAAGCTGAGCCACATACATCAAAACGGGCGTTACTAACAGGCTTGGGCAAAGTTTTGTTGCTGCTAAATGTCCCATCATTAAGGCAAATTTTCCATTTACCAGATCGTCGCGAAATTCTTCCTGACAGATAACAGCACGGCATTTCTTAGCTAAAATAGGCAACCATTCTGCATTAGCTATCTCTGGTTGCTGTCCGACTCGAATTGCCAGCACCATCGCCGCATCTTCTAAATCTCCTTCACAATCTTCTATCACATCCAGAGATATTAGAGCATCGGGATAATCTGCCAAATCAGAGCGAAATTTTGCAATGTCTTCGGATGTAACTATAGTCATGGGATTGTTCTTAAAAGTAGTCTAGCTAAAACTCAGCTAGGCAATTACAACCATTGTGCCTCACCCAAAGAAAAAGGTGGGCAAAAGCCCACCTTTGTTGTTTGTAGAAACACCGATTTATTCCATCTTCTGGCAATCGGTGAAGCTTTTAGCGGTTAGACACCAACTAATTCAAGGGCTTCAGAACCAGCAAGCTGACGTGCGATCGCCATCCGCGTTTCCAGCTTGGCAACGCTAAACTGGTTGCGGAGATACTCTAGATGAGCCACGGCGTTAGCCCGTTCAGCAGTTAAGCGCATCACCGTATTCAGTGCGTGTTGGTACTCCAGATTCACCATTAACAATTCAAAGCGGCGACCTTTGCGTTGATTATCGTTTTTCAAATCAGGCTCGAATGCTACGCTTTTATCAGCACTCGCTTCCATCCGGTTAACTACCATTTGCGCTGCGGTAAGCTGAGAATCAATCTCATTAACAGTTTGTGCAGCTTGAGCGATCAGAGCTGGATATTGACTCAGTTTCATTTGCATCTTAAGCGAGAAGAATACTTGTATAGAAAATTCTGTACTAGCCCGCGCAGGCGGGCGAGAGTTCCTTCGCCCTTGACTTTTGTCGTCAAGGCTTCGCCACTAATTCCTTCCGTTGCGACTTTTGCGTTGCTGACACATCCACGGAAACCCTCTCTGGCTGGGCAATTGGGGCTTTCTCCAAAACCTGAACTTCGATATGGACAGCAACCAGGTAAGAACCAGCCTCCTCTCCCACTGCATCGGCAATCAAGGCCGCCAAGTCAGGGCGTTCAGCAGTGATCGGGTTCCTCAAGGTGCAACGATCCCATTCATGCTGCGCGGAAGGATTGAGGGTAAGAATGTAGTGCTTGGTCATGGGATAAAAACTTGACTCCATATGGGGTTCAGGCATTTGCTCGACTTGATTAGCCCACCTCTTTATTATAGTATATTTGTACTAAATGTGGCTGTTATAGGGTCGATTTCTACCCTTTTTTTTAATGTGCTGCTACAAACAGATCCCCCCTTGCCTTCTGATGATTAAAGGGGCAAGGGGGGATCTGTGAAATGCTTTAGCAATCAAGAGTTGAGCGTCACGAACCAGCAATCATCAGCAACTACCGGATCAGTATTTTAGATTCGTGTCCATCCATCTGAGCTTTGACTGGTAAAGATTGGTTAAACCAAATCTCCTGCTGAGGTAACGGAATCGGCACGCCAGCCTCATCAAAAGCAACTTTCAGGCGGCGGCGAAACTCCCGCGCTACGTCCCATTGCTTCAGGGGTTGGGTTTTAATCCAAACGCGGATAATTACGCCCCGTTCTCCAAAATTATCAACTCCCAGCACTTGGGGTGCCTCCAAGATTTGCTGTAGCCAAATCGGGTCGCGGCTCATTTGTTGGGCAATATCATCAATCAGCTTCAACGCCTGATCCACATCAGTGTCGTAAGCAACAGGGATATTTAAGTCAGCCCGCGACCAGTTGCTGGAAAGGTTGGCAACGATTTTGATTTCGCTGTTGGGAATCGTGATCAATCGCCCTTCAGCATCGCGGACTTGGGTAATTCGCAGATTGATGTATTCCACTAAGCCGCCGACATCTCCTACAGCGATGACATCGCCGACTGCATACTGGTCTTCTACGATGATTAAAAAGCCGTTAATCGCATCTTTAATCAGGTTTTGGGAGGCAAGAGACACGGCAACGCCAACTAAGCCAGCACCAGCCAGCAAGGGGGCAATATTCACTCCTAAGGTAGTCAGGGCAACCAAGATGCCAATCCCGATGCAGCCGAGGGTGGTAATGCTTTTGGTGACGGCAGAAATGGTAGAAACTCGCAGTTGCACGCGGCGAGAGGCTTCTGGGGTGAGTAAATAACTATTGGCTAAAGCAGCGGCGAATCGGTCAGTCAGGACGTAGGACAGACGAATTACCACGTAAGTACCCAGTCCGACAATCCCCACCAGCAAAGGAACTTGTAGGGCAGAGAGGGCTAAAACCTGGACTATGCGGGTGTAGGGAAACAAACCCAGGATAATCAGCCCTCCACCGCCCCAAATGCCGCCTTGAGCCAGTTGATACAGACGGCGCTGAACTTCTTGTAAATTTCCCTTTTGCTGTTGAGTCAGTTGGGTGGTAACTGGATGACCTGTTGGGGGACTAGCGGATGCTGCTAACCGTATTTGCGATCGCTTGCGCCAACGTTCTAGACTCCAGCTAGCCACCACCATCCCCAAAATTAAACTACCAGCGATCGCGCTAGATCGAGTTATAAACTGGGGTTCTCGTTCCTGTTTCGCCCGAATCAAACCCTCTTGCAACGATTCTCTTACCTTTTGGGCCCGTGTATCCAAATCTGCCCCTTGTAGGTTCGCATCCGGTTGTGTAACCGTCAGCACAGGTTGATCGTTGACAACAATAACTGGCAAATTATTTTGCTTTGCGATCTCAACTTGCAGTTTAGCGGCATCATCCTGCAAATATTGGTTGCTAATATTTTCCAATCTCTGCTGAATATCTTGAATCCGCGCTGGTAACTCGGATTTTGGTGCTGCGACTTGAAACAGACAGCGACCATCCAAACGGATGCAACCAGCAACTACATTGCTTTGCGAGTCATTCAGCGGCAAGCTGGGAATAGGCAGTTGCAAATTCTGCGGCAGTGGGGTTTGTGCCTGAACTGGAGATACTACCCACCCAGCGAGCAGAATTGATCCAGCTAGACTTGCCAATGCCTTTGGGCGAATCGCCCAATCAGATTTAGAACGCATTTCCAACCTCCGGAATATGCTTTTGAACACAAGTACATCAGTCTGAAGCAGACTAAGTACAGATGCCTATGTTAGTCACTCATCTCCAGATGCGTGTGATTTTGAGTCTGAGTTTTGAATTTTGAATCAATAAGTTCTTTTACATTGAACATTTAAAAGCATTCAGGACTTCCATCTGAGGACTGAGGCTACCGTTTTACCTGCCCAGTCGAGTAATCTAGTGAGAACTGCAAGTTTAATTTTTGTTGAGAAGCCAATCTAATGACTGCAACTTTTACTCAGCCCAAGCACGAAGTCAAAGACCTCTCCCTCGCGCCCTCTGGCAAACAACGCATTGAATGGGCAGGTAGAGAGATGCCCGTGTTGAAGCAAATACGCGATCGCTTTGCCCAAGAAAAGCCCCTCGCAGGTATTCGGTTAGTTGCCTGCTGCCACGTGACGACAGAGACAGCGCATCTAGCGATCGCTCTTAAAGCCGCGGGTGCTGATGCCCTGCTCATTGCCAGCAACCCCCTCTCCACTCAGGATGACGTGGCTGCCAGCCTCGTCGCCGATCATGGCATCCCCGTATTTGCCATGAAAGGTGAAGATGCCGAGACTTACACTCGCCACGTACAAATCGCCCTCGACCACAAACCCAACATCATCATTGACGATGGTAGCGATGTGGTTGCTACCCTGATTCAGGAACGTCAACACCAGATTGCCGATTTGATTGGCACCACTGAAGAAACCACAACGGGCATTGTCCGCCTCCGCGCCATGTTCAAAGATGGCGTTCTCACTTTCCCCGCCATCAATGTCAACGACGCTGACACCAAGCACTTCTTCGATAACCGTTACGGCACCGGGCAATCCACCCTCGATGGCATTATCCGCGCCACCAACGTCCTCTTAGCTGGTAAAACGATTGTCGTTGCCGGTTATGGCTGGTGCGGCAAAGGCACGGCACTTCGGGCGCGGGGAATGGGTGGTAACGTGATTGTCACCGAAATTGACCCGACCAAAGCGATTGAAGCGGTGATGGATGGTTTCCGAGTGCTGCCAATGGCAGAAGCTGCCCCTGTAGGCGATTTGTTTATTACTGTTACTGGCAACAAGCACGTCATTCGCGCCGAGCATTTCGATGTGATGAAAGACGGGGCGATGGTTTGCAACTCCGGTCACTTCGACATCGAAATCGACCTAAAGTCATTGGGTGCCAAAGCGACTGAAGTCAAGGAAGCGCGGAACTTCACCCAAGAATACCGTCTCCAGAATGGTAAATCTGTTATTGTGCTGGGCGAAGGGCGTTTAATTAACCTGGCGGCTGCGGAAGGACATCCCAGCGCAGTCATGGATATGAGCTTTGCTAACCAAGCTTTAGCTTGCGAACACCTCGTCAAAAACAAAGGCAAGCTCGAACCCGGTTTGCACTCTATTCCCGTCGAGATTGACAAAGAAATTGCACGGCTGAAGTTGCAAGCAATGGGCGTTCAAATTGATAGTCTCACCCCAGATCAAATCGAGTACATTAACTCTTGGACTTCAGGCACATAAAAAGTAGTCAGTAGTCATTAGTTATTTGGGAGCCAGAGCCTGCTTTCCTTCGTTCCCAGGTTCAGCCTGGGAACGAAGATATAGAGGCTCTGCCTCAGTTTTTAGTGCAGTATCTCAGTAATAACGCCATTAATCAAAGGAATTCACTCAATGGTTGAATGGATAACCAACACAATGCAATCTCTGGGCTATATCGGAATAGGACTGCTGATGTTTTTGGAGAACCTATTCCCTCCTATTCCCTCAGAATTGATCATGCCGCTAGCAGGTTTTACGGTGGCAAAAGGGAATATGAACTTTGTGCTGGCGGTTACAGCCGGAGTGATAGGAACTATGTTGGGAGCACTGCCCTGGTACTATGTGGGCAAACTCGTAGGCGAGGAAAATTTAAAGCGATTAGCCAACAAGTATGGCAAGTGGATTGGGCTATCCAGCAAGGATATCGACAAGGCAGATAATTGGTTTGATAAGCACGGCGGTAAAGCAGTGTTTTACGGACGCTTGGTTCCGGGAGTTCGCACTTTAATTTCGCTTCCGGCAGGCATCAGCGGTATGCCGTTGGTGCCTTTTTTACTGTACTCAACCCTTGGCACTACATTATGGGTGGGTTTGCTGACTTATGCCGGATACGCCCTGGGAGACAACTATGAGCTTGTGGAGCAGTATCTTGGCCCGGTTTCTAAAATTGTGTTTGTGGTTCTAGTTGTTGCTTTTGTTATCTGGCTTGTGATGAAACGGAAGAAGAAACAAACTTAGAGACATAAAGGCGTGTGAAATTGAATTAAACAGGATTTTATCCTCCTAATAATATTAATTAGGGAAATGTAAAATGCCTCTTAATTTACCGTATTTGGTTTACAATACCTATGCGGTAAAAGGTAAATACTAACTTCTGATAAACTGAAATGCACCATTGTAAACAATCGAGAGGCAGAGTCTCGATTTGATAGGGATGCAAAATTTCAGTTTATAAAAAGTCGTAAATTTAATCTGTGTCGAGGTAAAATTGCTGCCATTTTTACTACTTTTTCTTCTTGCCCAAGAACCAACACCTGCACCAAAAGAAGTGGTGCAACCTCAAGAGGTTTTCCCATTACCAGGAAAACTGGATAAGGTGCCAGTTTTTAATAGCAATAGCCCGGAATTGGTGCAGACAGAGGGGATTTTGCTGTCTACATTTCCCCCTACTGGCAAAATTTCAAATGCTCACTTAAATTTGCCACTCCAGGGACGCTTTGATGTGTTTGCCCACCACATCGCTAAGGCGGCGACTCCAGAAGACTTGCGGACTCTTTATCTGGGGATAATCGTGCATAATCCCGGTACGAAGGCGGTGACGGTGGATATCTTGCAGGCGGCGAGTTATCTAAGTCAGCCGGATGCGCCGTTTGTACCGATGCCATCTGTGCAGGAGAATCCCTTGGGTACAGTTTACGCTGGCCCAGGCGATCGCGTAAGTAATGACATCTTACGGGGCATCCGTCAGGCAGGTTTTCCCGCCCAGTTAGTCATTCCACCAGGGCAAAGTAAACTGTTGTTAAATCAGCCGATTCCGGTGAAGACGCTAACGCCGCCGTTGAATGGTCGCTCTACGTTGATGCGGCTGCACAGCGACGCGGATGTATATATTGCTAGTTTAGGGATGTATGCGCGGCAAAATCCTGATGGCAGTGAAAGAGCGCCAACGTTGTCAGAATGGCAGACGCTGTTAAATAGTGGTCGTTTAGCAGGGCCGCGCGATCGCGCTCCCACACCACCAGAACGAAGCAACGGTCAATTTCTCTACGGTCGTGTTGCTGGTGTTGCCCAAGGTTCTGTGTGGAAAGCTAGGCTAGTGGAAGTTCCATCTGCCCTGCATCGCAGCATTCCCCCGCGAGGATCGGCGTTTTCCTATGCTTTGAATACTCTGCCTCGTGGCACACTAGGCACCAACCAGAGTCAAAGTGCGCCAATGAAAGTGCGTTATCCAGACACCGCCTATCGCGCTCACGGCAACTATGGCATTCACTACAGCTTGAGTTTACCGTTAATCAATGACACTAGCGACGCCCAAACTGTGACTGTGGCTATCCAAACACCGATCAAACAGGATCAGCTGCAAGGGGGACTGCGTTTTTTGGAACCACCCGCACCGCAAGTCTTTTTCCGTGGTACTGTTCAGATCCGCTACAACGATGACCGAGGTTTGCCGCAAATTCGTTACCTGCATTTAGTACAGCGTCGCGGTCAACAGGGAGAACCTTTGGTAACGTTGAAGATGCCACCAGGGGATACACGTTTGGTGCAAGTAGACTTTCTCTATCCCCCAGATGCTACCCCGCCCCAGGTTTTGACTGTGAGAACGCAAGCAAATTCGTCCGAAGATGCTCTTGTTAGATGAAGCAGAACTAAACATTTACATCAAATTTAATATTATTTTTATAGGAATTTAACCATAATTTAATTAAATTACGTATAAGTATAAGTATTGCTCGAAAAAAGAATAAGTTTATATAAAAGACTAAAACAGTAAGGGAAAAAATAGGTGCAAGCTGCACAAACCCAAATTATGGAAAAAACTTCAGGGTAATTATTGCAGCGAGAAAGGGTTTGAGTTCGGCAATAATAATTTTGGCGAGAGTTATATGAATAATTCTGGGAAAAGCCTGCGTTGTCTGCTGGTAGTTTTTCCGTTGCTAGGAGTTATCAGCAGTAAATCGGTACAGGCACAAACTACTATTGTTCCAGCAGCTGACGGCACTGGCACTGATGTTGTGCAAAATAGCGAGCGCTTCGACATCAGCGGCGGACAGAAATCTGGGGCGAATCTTTTCCACAGCTTTGAGAAATTCGGACTCAACTCGAACCAAATTGCCAACTTTCTCTCCCAACCAGGTATTGAGAATATTTTGGGGCGCGTCGTTGGTGGCGATGCCTCGATTATTAACGGTTTGATTCAAGTTACAAATGGGAAGTCTAACCTCTTCCTGATGAATCCAGCAGGCATTGTATTTAGCGCTGGAAGCAGTCTCAACGTACCTGCTTCCTTCACAGCGACTACAGCCACCAGCATTGGCATCGGTTCGCACTGGTTCAACGCACTGGGTGACAATAACTACGCTGCGCTGACGGGCAATCCCAACGCTTTTGCTTTCGCCGTCAGTCAACCGGGAGCCATTGTCAACGCTGGCAACCTCAGCGTAACGCAGGGAAAAAACTTAACCTTACTAGGCGGCACAGTTGTCAGTACAGGGCAACTAAAGGCACCAGGAGGTAACATTACTGTAGCAGCAGTACCTGGTGAAAGCATACTCCGCATCACTCAGCAAGGACTGCTACTAGGTTTGGAAATCCAACCACTGGCAACGACGGACACTCAACCTGGAAACTGGACGTTGCCGATTCCCACATTACCCCAATTGCTGACTGGCGGGGGTGCAGGCAATGCTACGAAACTAACAGTTAACAGTAATGGACAGGTAATATTAAGGGGATCAGGCATCCAGATAAACGGTGACGCGGGTACTACTATTGTGTCCGGTACTATTGATGCCTCAAATAAGGCATCTGGTGCAGCTGGAGGCACTGTGGAAGTGCTGGGTAACAAAGTTGCCTTAGTGGAACAAGCTCAAATCGATGTCTCTGGAGATGGGAAAGGAGGCACTTCCTTAATTGGCGGCGATTATCAGGGTAAGGGTGAAGTACCGAATGCCACTCAAACATTTGTAGGCAAAGACGCAACTATCAAAGCTGATGCTATTAGCAATGGCAATGGCGGTAGAGTTATTGTTTGGGCAGATAAGACGACAGAATTTTCCGGAAATATTAGCAGCAATGGCGGCACCAATTCTGGTAAAGGCGGATTCGTTGAGGTATCTGGGAAGAAAAATCTAGCTTTTGTCCCTAGCGCTGGAACTGGCGGCTCAACAGGCAACATATCGGTTCAAGATAGACCCTTTATACCCATAATTACCGAACCCGAACCAGCCACTAACCCTGGTACTAATCCTGTTACTGGTACTAATTCTGTTACTGGTACTAATTCTGTTACTGGTAATAATTCTGTTACTGGTACTAATCCTGTTACTGGTACTAATCCTGTTACTGGTACTAATCCTGTTACTGGTACTAATCCTGTTACTGATACTAATTCTGTTACTGGTACTAATCCTGTTATTGTGACTGTGAGTGTTACTGCCACTAACCCTGTTACGGTTACTACTAATACTGGTGCCACTGATACGGCTACGGATAAAGCTGACAGAGCAACAACTATACAGTTGATTTCGTTGAGCGATGGTATTTCTGCCTCGCGTGGATCTGATAGTAATAATATTCTTGTTGTCGATGACAGCCTCAAAAACAGGCCGAATGCACCTCATGCTGACAGGGTGACGCGCAATAGTGATGGAAGGCTGAAATTGTCAACTGCTGAAACATCTACTGTCTGCGCTGCACAACTGCAACAGCGATCGCAAAATTTGCAACTACTTGTGCGGCGTTGCTTGCAAGAACAACCCGCCGCACAAGTAGCAGCCGCTCAAGATAGCCCTAAACTAGCGGCATATCGACTATTACAGCAAGGTTTTGAGCAGTATCAGCCGAATAAGGTTGAATCTGCCATCCAGTCTTGGCAACAGGCATTAAGAATTTATCAGGAACTCAAAGACGTTCCGGGGGAAGTTGCTGCTAGAGGTGTTCTGGGTGCGGCTTCTCTGGTTCAGGAAAACTACAGGGAGGCGATCGCGCTCTTACAGCCATTTTTGACTATGGGACGGGAAAATGGCAATTCTAGCGATCGAGGACAAGCACTCTCAAATCTGGGAATTGCTTACAAAGCTTTGGGAAATTATGCAAACGCGATCGCATCCCATCAGCAAGCTTTGGCTATTATGCAGGAAACCAAAGACCGTCAGGGAGAGGGTCAGGTTTTAGTAAATTTAGGTAATACTTATGAAGCTTTGGGTGAATATGACAAAGCAATTAAATCATATCAGCAGAGTTTAACTATTGTACGGGGAATTAAAGATCGCTCAGGGGAAGGGATAGCATTAGGAAATTTGGGAGCTATTTACGCTAATTTGGGCAAGCATGACGAAGCAGTTAAGTCTTACGAACAGAGTTTAGCGATCGCCCGAAAAATTAACCACAAGGAAGGACAAGCAAGTTCCCTAAACAATCTCGGATTTGCTTACCAGGTTCAAGGCGATCATGTCAAAGCGCTTGGTTACTATGAGCAGAGTTTAGCGATCGCTCTGACAACTAGCGATCGCAAGTTGCAGCAGAAAGCATTAGGAAATTTGGGAATTGCTTACGAAGATTCAGGTGACTACGCCAAAGCAATTGAACATCACGAGAAAAGTTTAGAGATTGCGCGATCGCTTGGTGACAGACGCAGCGAGGGAATTGCTCTGAATAATCTAGGACATACCCTATTTACCTCTGGCAAACTCCCACAAGCAGAAAAAAAACTCCGCGATGCAGTTGAAGTTCTGGAATCTCTGCGACCGGGATTAAATGATATCCACAATGTATCACTTTTTGATACGCAAGTTCTCACCTACAGCCTGCTGCAACAAATCCTCATCGCTCAGAAGAAAGAAGATTCAGCTTTAGAAATTTCTGAACGGGGACGCGCCCGTGCTTTTGTAGAGTTACTGCAACAGCGGTTATCTCCTGAATCATCGGCTCGATCTAAAACTAATTTAAACCCTCCCACAATCGCGCAAATCAAAAAAATTGCCAAAGAACAAAATGCCACGCTGATTGAATATTCAATTGTTCCTGAAAAAGATTTCAAAGTACAAGGTAAACTCAGAGGGAAGTCCTCTGAACTCTTTATTTGGGTAGTTCAGCCTACAGGTAAAGTGGCGTTTCGTTCAGTTGACCTTAAACAGCTACGGCGGCAAAAAAATTCGTTTGAAGATTTGCTTGCTAACAGCCGTATTTTACACGGCCCTAATCTTCGGCAAGGAGACGCTGCTAGAGAGAAACTTCATCAAGTGCTGATTCAGCCGATTGCTGAATTCCTGCCCAAAGATGCAAATTCCCACGTAATATTTATTCCGCAAGGCGAGCTTTTCCTGCTGCCTTTCCCGGCGCTAAAAGGCCCCAATGGCAAATACTTAGTCGAGCAACACACAATCCTAACAGCTCCATCTATTGAGGTGCTAGACTTAACGCGCCAGCAACAGCAACGTATAGAAACGTTGCATAGAACGTCTCAACATAGCAAAGATGTGCTAGTGGTGGGCAATCCGACAATGCCGACAATGCCCGCAAAACAGCCAGGGCAAACGCCTCAGCAACTAGACCCATTACCGGGTGCCGAACAGGAAGCACAGACGATTGCTAAACTTTTGAACACCACGGCGATTATTGGGGACAAGGCAACGAAGGTTAATATTGTGCCGCAGATGTCTAAGGCGCGGCTGATTCATCTAGCAACGCACGGATTACTTGATGATATTCAAGAATTAGGCGTTCCTGGCGCGATCGCTCTAGCTCCATCAAAGAATGATAATGGATTCCTCACTTCTGGAGAAATCTTTGACTTGAAGCTAAATGCTGAACTTGTGGTATTGAGTGCCTGTAATACGGGACGCGGTGAAATTACCGGAGATGGTGTCATCGGGCTATCGCGATCGCTGATTTCAGCAGGAGTACCCAGCGCGATCGTATCCTTGTGGGCGGTGCCTGATGAGCCGACTAACCTTCTAATGACAGAATTTTATCGAACTCTGCAAACAAACCCTAATAAAGCCCAAGCATTGCGAAGCGCAATGTTAGCAACGATGAAAGAGTATCCAGAACCGTTAGATTGGGCAGCATTTACCCTAATTGGGGAAGCCCAGTAGAAACAACGGTTAAAAAATAAAATATAAACAATTCCCCCATGTCATCTTGGCGAGAAATTAGGCAACAAGCATTGCAAAGAGATCACCGCACCTGCCAAGTTTGCGGCAAAGAACACAGCGGACAAGTTCATCACATTATCCCTAAAAGCAAAGGTGGAACTGATGACTTGTGTAATTTGATAACACTTTGCGGCAGATGTCACATGGTAATTAGTCCAGTTCACGAATGGCTGATAACAAAGCTTTGGAAAATTCCGGCTGAGGAAATTAGTGGAGTAAGCCAACAGGTGCAAAATCGGATCGACGAAATAATAGAGGCTAGGGAGCAAAAACTGGGATAGAAATCTGGGAGTGAGGTTTACCAGCCCTGCCAAATTGAGAGACACTGATAGGATCGAGAAGGATTCATAAATTTTAATACTTATCCACTCATGACTCTGGGCAACCTGCGCGACCTTTATCAACAGGTCATTCTCGAACACTACAAGAAGCCACGGCACAAAGGCAAAACTAATCCGGTGCATCGGTATCAGAAAGGACATAATCCTTCCTGTGGCGATACGATTGAGCTGACGTTGCATCTGAACGATGCAGGCAACGCCATAGAAGAAGTAAAGTTTGAAGGAGAAGGCTGCGCGATCGCTATGGCTTCTGCTGACTTGATGGCGGATGCCTTACGAGGAAAGAGTGTAGGCGAAGCGCTGGAAATGGTTGAACGCTTCCAAAACATGATGAAGGGGCAAGCTGAGTTTCCTAAAGAACAGCGAAAGCTAAACGTCATGCAAGGCGTTTCTCAGTTCCCAGTCAGAATCAAATGCGCTAACCTTACCTGGCATACTTTAAAAGCTGCCCTGGAATTGCCCAATGGCAATTCAGGGAATGGCTTTATCAGTAATGAAAAAGAAGACGCTTGATCTGCCATGATAACGACTGCTGCTTTTTTAAACTATGCCAAGTGGGCGGGTATCCTCACCCTAGCCTGCGGTGTCTTGGCAGGATTGGGGTTTATTTTGCAATGGGGTATCCGGTTTCGCCTCGTGGGTATCACTGGCTTTATGGGCGTACTGACTGGTGGTTTGTTTGCCTTGGGTTTGGTGCCGTTAACCCACGCGGTAGTTCCGGGTGCGGTGCGCTATAAGCTGGTTTATGACACTGGGGGCGCGCAGACAGTAATCAAGGTTCCCCCGGAAATTACCGAAACACAATTGGACGCAACCCTGCGTCAAGCCGCCGCCAACTTGTTTTCTTATGGTCGTTTAGGTCAGATAAACAACCAACTCACTATTCGCGCACGCACCGTCATCCACCCAGAAGCAGGAGTTTCTAAACCGCTTTACTTGGGTGAGGTGAAGCGGAGTCTCGTCACCCGCGATGATGACCAGTTGGCTATTAAAGTTTATCCGGAAAATATCGCCCAACTGCCAAAACCCAACGCTTGAGCGTTTGTCATTATGAAATCGAGGCGGTTGCTTCCAGTATCAGGAAGCAACCGCCTCCAGAAAATTCTATTTATTCGCTGTAAATTTTTTTCAGAAAAATCTTGAGAGATACCCCTATTTAGAATAAAATAGTTCGTTCTATGCCCAACCAATCTTTGCCAGATTTGTCTACTCAAACCGCTACTTCGTTGTTTTCACTCTGTGTGGCTCCCGGTCGGGTGCTGCGGGGTCAGAAAGCGCTCTCGCAAGCGGGAGAAGCGATCGCGTGTTTGGGGCATCGTCCCTTAATTGTGGGAGGCGATCGCACCCTTGCCGTCACACTGCCCCAATTGCAAGCCGTTCTAGAGCAATCAAGCTTTGCCACAGCATCTTATAGCCCAGATTGTAGCGAAGCCAGCTTGAGATCTCTGCGACAAGCAGCCACAGATTCTCAAGCCGATCTGATTATCGGCATCGGCGGCGGAAAAGCATTAGATACCGCCAAATTACTCGCTTATCAGTGCGGGTTGCCAGTAGTCACGATTCCTACCTCAGCAGCTACCTGCGCTGCTTGGACAGCCCTATCCAACGTTTATTCTGACACCGGAGCTTTTCTGTACGATGTCAGCCTCGACCGCTGTCCAGATTTGCTGGTGCTGGATTACGATTTGATTCAGACTGCGCCGCAACGCACCCTGGTAGCTGGTATTGGCGACGCTTTGGCAAAGTGGTACGAAGCTTCTGTGAGTAGTGGTCATTCTGAGCAAAGTTTGCTAATTGCCGCAGTCCAACAAGCGAGAGTCTTGCGGGATATCTTGTTTCAAAAGAGTGCGGCCGCTCTCCTTGAACCAGGTAGTGAAGTCTGGAGGGATGTTGTCGATGCCACAATTTTACTAGCTGGGGTAATTGGTGGATTGGGCGGCGCTCAGTGTCGTACAGTGGCGGCTCATGCAGTACACAATGGTTTGACTCACATCCCAGCAGCTCATGGTGCCATACATGGGGAAAAAGTCGCTTATGGTATTCTCGCACAGCTGCGTTTGGAAGAAATGGTACAAGGCAACCAATTAGCTGCTACAGCCAGACAACAGTTATTAAAGTTTTACGCTGAGATTGGACTTCCTCAAACTTTGGAGGATCTGGGTTTGGGTGACATCACTTTAGCTCAGTTGCGGCAAGCGGCTGAAATTGCCTGCGCTGCTAATTCTGATATCCATCGGCTACCCTTTAAGGTTGTGCCTGACGAACTGATGGCGGCAATGGTTTCTACGACAATTGGTCATTTGTCAATAGCTAATGGCTAATGGCTGGCGATTAATTAGCTATCTTTTAAAAATGTTTTGATTGAGTTACGAGGTGGCATTTCATGTTCCAATTCCTAATAAGGATTTAGAGCGCTGCCCCGCTGAAAATATACACCAGTTTACGGATAGGTCTGATGACGTTAGATTGGATTAGCCCAGCCGACAGGCTGCAAGCCCTGCCGCCCTATGTATTTGCCCGCCTGGATGAACTGAAAGCTAGGGCGCGGGAGCAGGGGTTGGATTTAATTGATTTGGGAATGGGGAATCCAGATGGGCCTGCGCCGCAGCCAGTGATAGAGGCAGCGATCGCAGCTTTGCACAACCCCGCAAATCACGGCTATCCCCCGTTTGAAGGTACTAGCAGTTTCCGTCGCGCTATCACTAACTGGTATCGTCGTCGTTATGATGTTGACCTCGATCCGGATAGCGAAGCTTTGCCGCTATTGGGTTCTAAGGAAGGGTTGACTCATTTGGCGCTTGCTTATATCAATCCGGGAGATTTGGTTTTAGTACCTTCTCCGGCTTATCCGGCTCATTTTCGGGGGCCAGCGATCGCAGGCGGCAAAATTCACCAGCTGATTTTAAAACCAGAAAATGACTGGGTAATCGATATCGGTGCGATTCCAGATTCTGTAGCAGAACAAGCTAAGATTCTCTATTTCAATTATCCCAGTAACCCCACTGGCGCAACAGCACCCCGTGAATTTTTCAAAGATATTGTTGCCTTTGCTAAAAAGTACAAAATTTTACTCGTGCATGACTTGTGCTATGCAGAGTTAGCCTTTGATGGTTATCAGCCGACTAGCTTGTTAGAAATTCCCGGGGGCAAAGATATCGGTGTCGAGTTTCACACCATGTCAAAAACTTATAACATGGCTGGCTGGCGCGTGGGTTTTGTGGTGGGAAATAGACATATTATTCAAGGCTTGCGGACGCTGAAAACTAATCTGGATTATGGCATTTTTGCCGCTTTGCAAACTGCTGCCCAAACAGCGTTGGAATTGCCAGATGAATATGTGAATCAGGTATGCGATCGCTATCGTCGTCGCCGCGATTTTCTAATTCAAGGTTTGGGCGAATTGGGTTGGAATATTCCCAAACCAAAAGCCACAATGTATCTCTGGGTTCCATGTCCGGTGGGAATGGGTTCCACAGATTTTGCCTTGTCAGTGTTGCAGCAAACTGGTGTGGTTGTAACGCCGGGGAATGCTTTTGGGGCTGGGGGTGAAGGTTACGTGCGAGTAAGTTTGATTGCGGAATGCGATCGCTTGGGTGAAGCCTTGCGCCGCTTTAAAGAAGCGAATATCCGCTATCAGCCGTAAATCATCTCCGGTTAGCACTCAATAAATTGAATTACCTGTAGGCGAGACGACCGCCCTACAGGTAATTGCGTGTTTAATTGAACTGTATAGATATCTATGCAGCCACCGCCTCCAAGGAATTTCTCCGCAGCAAGTTCATCAATTCATCCTTGTAATCGTGGAAAATAGAGTGGCGCTTCACAGCATGGGTGCGATTGGGCAATTCGATGGGGATTTCTTTGCTCACCGTACCGGGACGCGCACTCAGGGCGTAGATTCGGTTAGAAAGGAAAACTGCCTCTTCTACATCATGGGTGATCATGAAAACCGTGAGACGATTGCGTTCCCAAAGTTCCAGCATAAACTGTTGCATAGATTCTTTAGTGTGAATGTCCAATGCACCAAAAGGTTCATCCATCAACAGCACTTTAGGTTCCGAAGCAAGGGCGCGGGCGATGGCTACTCGTTGCTTCATTCCGCCGGATAGCTCTTTGGGCAGCGATCTAGCAAATTCCGTCAACCCGACTATATTCAGATAGTAACTGGCGCGATCGCGTCGTTCCTTTTTTGATATTCCCTGAAGTTTTAGTCCAAATTCTGTATTTTCCTGCACGTTCATCCAGGGGTAAAGCGTGTAGTGCTGAAACACCATCCCCCGATCCGGCCCTGGCCCAGCGACGCGCACACCATCAATCTTAACTTCCCCTGTTGTGGGGGTATCCAGTCCGGCAATCTGCCGTAGCAGCGTGGACTTACCAGATCCAGATGCTCCCACAGAACAAATAAATTCGCCTTCCTTAATCGTCATATTAATGTCCTTGAGGACAACTAAATTTCCCTGTTTTGTATTAAAGTGCTTGTGCAGATTATTGATTTGCAAGTACATAACTTTAAAACCTCTAAATTGTTAAATGGATATTTAGGAACGACACACGCTGATAAGTCGGAAATCTATCGTTTTTGGCTTGCCCACTTACAAGAAACCCGCATTAGGTACTGGAATAACAGGTCGAATGACAGCCCGATAACCCCGATTACAATTAGCCCGACAAAAATCTCATCAGTGTTGAGAAACCTACCAGCAACGCTGATCCGACGGCCCAACCCCTCCGTTGCGGCAATCAATTCTGAGACAATCACCAATTGCCAAGCCGCTGCCAAGTTAATTCGACAGGCATCCATGATTCCGGGCAAGACGTGCGGAAAAATTACCTGAAACAACGTCTGCCAACGGTTCCCCCCCAGCGTGTAGGTAGCTTCAATCAATTCTTTAGGCACGAATTTCACAGTATCCATCACCATCAGGGAATTGAAGAAAAAGACACCGATGAAGATCAGGGTAATTTTCGGTGCTTCCCCGATGCCTAGGTAGAGGATGAAAAGAGGAATGAAAGCCGGCGCAGGCATATAGCGCATCAACCCGAACAGCGGTTCCAGTAATGCCCGAATACTGGGAAAACTGCCCATCAGGACTCCAACGGGGATGGAAAAAATTGCCGCCAGCAAAAACCCAACACCAACCCGCCACAAGCTAGCCACTGTGTCTTTGAGGAGTTCGCGGGTACTCCACAGCCGTCCAAATGCCGCCATAACTTGGGCAGGAGAGGGCAAAAATTTGGGATCGATGTTCCCGAACATTGTCACCAGCCACCACAGTAGTAGGGGTAGTGCAATGGAAGTGGCGATCAATGCTGTATTCAGAGGTTTGGGAATGTCTTCGCCAATGCGCCAGAAAACCGTGGAAGGCAACATTTTTGATTCGGTGGAAGACTCGTGCGATTTAGGGCTTTGACTCATAAATTCCTCCGTGGCAATCCTCGACCCAGTTGTGACTACCTTTTAAACGAACCGCACAGGCAAGAGAGGGCGCAAAGAGGAGGAAAGGCAAAAGTTCATAAAGTTAGGATTGCTAGAGGATTTTGAAGGAGTTTTCAGGGTTATGTAGTTTGACTACCAAGAACTGCCGGATACCTATGCTTTCATGGTTTTTTGGGCATAGGCCTTGATGAAGCGGTCATCGAATAGCTTTCTGAGGTCTGGTTGTGTCTTCGCTAGACCCACTTCTTCCAAAAATTTAGTCATTTCCTGAGATGCAAACATCAGGGAGGTCATATCGTTGCCCGGTTGAAAGGCTTTCAGGTTATCCTCCACTGAGAAGATCCTGGTGCCTTGGGCGTACTCTTTGTATTCGTCAACGCTGACTCCCGCCCGATTTGCCATGATTGCGATCGCTTTGTCTGGGTTTTTCTTCATGTAGTCCAGGGTGGCAAACCAAGCATCGACCAATGCCTGTACTCGTTCTGGGTGTTCGTCTGCAAATTTGTGAGTGACTACCAAATGGTCGGGAATTGCCCCTGGAAAGTCTTTGGAACTGAAAAGTTCCTTACTGCCTGCGAGTTTCAGCGCTTGGGTTGTGAAGGGAGCAAATACTGCTACCGCATCAACTTGTCCGCCTACGAATGCTGATGCTGCTTTCCCTGTTTCCAGAGGGACGAATTCAATATCTTTCTGAGTTAAGCCTGCTTTCCTCAGTCCCAGCAGCAGGAGGAAGTGATCGACGGCACCTTCTTCAGCTGCGACTTTTTTGCCCTTCAGGTCGGCAATGGAGTTGATGCCTCCCCGGACGATTACCTTGTCATTGCCTGTGGAGTTGTCGTTCACTAGCACTACAACCTGATCTGCGCCCCCCGATACCGCGCTAAGGGTATCGTTTAGGGTTTGGCTATTAGCATCGATTTGCTCTGCACTCAAGGTGTTGATGGATTCCAAATAGCCATCAAACCATTTCAGCTCCACTCCCACCTGCTTAGCATCGAATATCTTCTGGTCGTAGGCAATCTGCCAGGGAAACCAGCCGGGCCATGCACTGAATCCCAAACGCGCCACACCTGCATTCTCTGAGTCAGCCGCCACTGCGGAGGAAGTAGTATCGGTAGTGGTGGTAATGTAAACTGCGGGATTAGTGCAACCCACGGCAAGACTTAAACTAATTAAAAAGAGAGCAAAACAGGACAGTAGCGATCGCCTTTTCATGAGAATCTCCCTTTTTCCTACTCTCGCTTCTTCTTATCTGCTAGCGATCGCTGCATCTAGTAGCGGTTGATTCTGAGATGCTACCTGTGACTTTACCCAATCAAACCAAACGTCTAATCCCTCGCCTGTCTTCGCAGAAACGGGAATAATTGTGGCATAAGGATTCATCTGGCGGACATTAGCGGCAATCCGATTAATATCAACTTCCAGATAAGGAGCCAAATCCATTTTGGTAATCAGCAAGCAATCCGCCTCTTGAAACATTACTGGATACTTAAGCGGCTTATCTTCTCCTTCAGTAATACTAAGCAGAGCAATCTTTGCGTGTTCTCCAACTTCAAATTCCGCAGGACAAACTAAATTGCCGACATTTTCCACCAGCACTAAATCGAAGTCTGAAGGGTTGTATTGATGTTCCAGTTGATGGATTCCCCCAGCGACCATTTTTGAATCTAAATGGCAGGAACGACCTGTATTAATTGCAAACACAGGTACTCCATACTGTCGCAACCTATCTGCATCTAATTCTGTAGTCATGTCGCCTTCTATTACGGCGATTTTTAACTTATCTTTCAAAGCAGCGAGAGTCTGTTCCAGCAGCACTGTTTTCCCAGCGCCGGGACTACTCATAATATTGAAACAAGTAATCCCCCACTTGTCGAAATGCGCCCGGTTATGTTCTGCTCCTTTCTGATTAGCATGGAGCAAGTTAATCCCTAATGCCGCGTCAAATGTTTGGTGCATAAGCTTCTTTATTTGCCTCGTCGAAACTATATTCAATTCGATCAATTTTCAATTCTCGTCCTGAGCGAATATCCTCCATCGGCGAGTGACACTGAGGACAAGAGTATTGCAACCCAATTTCAGGGTTATATTCCTGTTGGCAAGGATGACAGAAGGCAATTAAGGGCTTTTCTTGAATTACCAACTCAACTCCTTCTAAAAAAGTGTTGTGCGTCTGTACCTCAAAAGCAAATTGCAGACTTACAGGCTCCACGCAAGTGAACTTACCAACAATCAGGTGAATTCGGGAAATTTGTGGGCGCTCAGGCTGGGATTGCCACCAGTCTTTTACTGTAAAAATGAGCGCCTTTGTCATGTCAGTTTCGTGCAAGGCTTATCTCCACTCTGCAACTAATTCTGGCTCAGCTTCTTCGTGAATGTAAGCTGGTTTTTCTTTTCTTGGTAGCTGACCTGAAACTACCAAATGTCCCATCGTGTCGCAAATTACACGAGCTGCCATTAATGCAGTCATATCGCTTATATCGTAGGGAGGAGAAACTTCCACAACTTCCAGTCCGCAGATAGGTGCGCGTTGAACAATTTTGCCCAACATATAGAGAGCTTCACGGGGTAATAACCCGCCGGGTTCAGGCCATCCTGTTCCAGGTACGAAACCTGCATCAATGCAGTCAATATCAAAGCTGATATAAACGCAATCTGTGCCGTCTAATGCTCTTTCTAAAGCAAAGTCTACAGCGTAATCCAGACCCTTTTCTGTAATATCTGTAACCGTCAGGATATTACTTGCTCGTTCTCGATAAAATTTCACGCCTTCACGCGGAACTTGCCAACCACCAATCCCCAATTGAACTAAGTTTTTTGGAGGTGCATTCTTGATGTTGGTGGCATGAAACCAGGGACAGGTGTGCATCCGTTCATCCAGGTCGGTTTCTTGGGTATCTACGTGGCGGTCAAAGTGAATAATTCCCACTTTTTTGTCACCTAAGTGACGACATATTCCGCGCACTGTCGGATAACCAATGGAATGATCTCCGCCTAAAATTATCGGGAAGGCACCAGAACTAAAGATATGAGCAATACCTTTAGAAATTTGGTCAAAGGACTTTTCGTTATTAGCAGGAATCGTGAAAATATCCCCAACATCGCACAGGGTGATTTGCTCTCGCAAATCTACGCCTAATTCAAAGCTATAGGGAGTATAAAGTGCGGAAATGCGCCGAATTCCTTGGGGGCCAAAACGAGTTCCTGGTCGATAGGTAGTACCGGAATCATGAGGTACGCCGACAACCGCAACATTGTATTCTCCAACTTTTTTTACATCTTCTAAATAGGGCGCTTTTAAGAAGGTGTTAATCCCGGCGTAGTGGGGTAATTCGCCGCGTGAGAAAGTGGGAATGGAGCGATCGCGTATACTGTCTGCTCCTTCTAACCCTAAGTCTAATCCTCTGGAAACCTCCTGTTGCCAACCAGTCAAAGGCAGTCGCGCTTCTTTTTCCAAAGCTCGTTCAGCTTCACTAGGAGGCTCTTGGGAGTGAGAATCTAAACTCTCAGAAAGGGGGCGATCGCGTTCTTCAGTCATCTTGCAAAATCCTAAAAATTGTTCAATCCCCAACGATTACAATATCAAAGCCCAGGAAAGCACTAACAGTTAGGTAACTGTTAGATGTCTCTCCCGGGCTTTTTTCCCGCCGTGTCATCAGCTAATCCGATCAAGCTGATTAGCTTCTCTTGGACCAGTCGTTTAAACCCTCAGATTCAAACCGGAACCCTAGAAGCTATGATTTTTTCTAGCAGATATTAGCAATAGTTTTTGGGGATCGCTTTTTAAAGCTTAGATATATGTTTATCAACAAATGCACCCAATAAATGTATTAAAAGCTACAATTTATCTTGTTTCCCAGTCTGGAAGGTTGCCTGCATAATGGAAGCGATCGCTATCTTGATCACAATAACTTGAGTAGGGACGCGGAACGGGCGCGCCCCTATAATCTAACTAAATTAAACGCCCAATTCCATACAACATGGGTATCGCGCTTAAAAATGCGATCGCGCCTAAATTAGCCGAGTTAGTGTCTAAAGTTCTCACAGTCAACGCCTGCGGCGCGGTGGCATCAGGAGGATAAATTAAATCAACTTGTACCTGTCGCCGAGTTTTCGGTGCCATTCTCAACGTTAGCAATGGGTCTAAAACCTGACCTGTTCTGTGCCACAAATGCACGTAGCGAGTCTGAGGCTTACCTTGGTCGTCGTTGTAACGCAACCGCACTGTTCCTCGGAAAATTGGGAAATCTTGGGGCGGTTTTCGGAAGCGTAACCCACCTTTACTCAACTTATCTTCCTTCAATGGCGTTTCCAGAGTCACGCTAACAGTTTCAGGTTTATTCGTAGAGTTCATTAAAGGTAAGCTGAGGTTGTATTCTACTCCATAGTTACCATGCGCTTCGTAAGCTGTATCGGGATAGCGTACCAGCATTTTTGCTGTTTGCACTTGACCCGTCCCTAGAGTTCCTAGTTTCAAGCTGCTGATAGGATAAGAAATGGCTTTACCTGATTCGGGAATTGTTAAATGCTGGGCATTTGGTTTATCCACCAGTCGCGCTTTCCATGCAGAACCTGCCGATACTCCCGCCACGCGACTATAGATAAATTTTCCTGTAGTTTGTTGTGGAGGACTCGGCGGTGTATCGCGGGGCCCTGCTAAACCGCCAGTATTTAGTAAAGCTTCCCATTCTAGTTGATTAGGTGCGCGATCGCTACCATCAGCATTTTTCTTAGCATACATTGCTAAACTGGCTGCATAAACCGTGCCATTACTGCGTAAGCGCATCAACGTTGAACGCCCATTTATCGGCTTTTCTAAATCCCGCACCGGAATCGGATGATTCATTAACATCCGGCTTCCCCCTGGTGGAATCGCTAACTGCGCAGGAATATCAGCCTGACGAATCCCCCGCAGGACATCATTCACAGCGCGATCGCCATGTCCTGAGTATACGTCACCTTTAGGATTTTCCACATAAGTTGGCAAGGTGACATAAGGCGCATTTTGCATTAGCTGACTTGCCGCTTGCAATACTTGCACCCTTACAACTTTTTTAGTTGGATTATGCAAAATCACTCCTATATAAAGCGTCTGCAAATCCTTGGGAGTGTGGCTAAAATGGTGGGCAAATAAATCAAATCTCCCCTGAAAAGGAAAATTAAGATGAGCCCCTGGCACCTTTTTACCTGTAGGAGGAAAGGTAGAGAGTAAAATCCCCTCAAGTTTTACCCATTCTGGACTATTGCTGTTAAACATCGGCACGTTATCCAGCTGTCCAGGTAAAGGCAGAACTGGCTGGGGTTGCACGATTTCTTGGGGTGCTGGCTTAGGTGGTGGCGGCGGTGTTTGAGCAAGGGGTAAAATCGATAATAACGGCAGCATAGGATGCAAGATTATAGATAAACGCTAAGACTCTATGAGTCTCATAAAAGTGCCATGCTTTTAATAACTACTAAAAAATCTGCCATAATACCAGATAAATTATCTGGGGTCAAAACCGGAACGTGAACGAAAACGCAGCGGCTATTAAGTTGGCGTTCTTGTAAATATTCCAATACTGAATAATATAGTCCCTCGCAGACAAATTTTCCGGCATCGTGGCTGATATCAGTTGCCGCACAACCTGCTAATATTTTCTCTAAATTGACTGGTGTCAACAATCGGTTATCTCCACAATTCGCGCAAGATTCGACGCTTAATTGGTTTCTCCCCTCTGCCATGCCGCAGCAGATAATCACATCGGCTTGCAATTCGTTGATTTTGGCAATGACGCGATCGCTTGCTTGGGCAACATCAACTGGTAGCTGCCTTAAAAAATTCAAAGACAGCGGGGAAAGCTCACTTTTGGCAACTTCTAACAATAAATCATCCGAAGAATTGGATTTTTGGTGAGGTAGCCAAGTGTCAAAGGAGGTCAATAAGATAATTTTACTCATTGGATATTTAGGAAACTGTAACTATTAATAAAAGGATCCTTTTTTTTTGGAAATTGTTATTTTATATATTGACTTTAGTAGGAGGTTGTTATATTATAAATATTAAAAACATACAGAGATAACGTTCTCTTATGGCATCAACGTACAATTGTACGTTGATGCGGAAAAAATAAAAAATTCAGTTATAAGATCGAGCATGACAGTCATTGCAGTTATAGACTACGACATGGGGAATCTGCACTCTGCCTGTAAGGGGTTGGAGAAAGCAGGCGCGATCGCGAAAATTACCGATTCACCGTCAGATATTGAACGGGCGGATGCGGTGGTACTGCCTGGGGTAGGATCTTTTGACCCAGCAGTGCAACAATTGAGATCGCGTCACCTAGTAGAACCGATAAAAAACGCGATCGCTTCCGGGAAACCCTTCTTAGGCATCTGTCTGGGTCTGCAAATTCTCTTCGATGGGAGTGAAGAAGGCAAAGAACCCGGTTTAGGAATTGTCCCCGGTGTTGTGCGAAGATTTAGCTCAGAACCAGGATTAACAATTCCCCACATGGGCTGGAACACTCTGGAAATTACCCAGCCAAATGCCGAACTGTGGCGACAATTACCAGAACAGGCTTGGGTGTACTTTGTCCATTCCTACTACGTCGATCCAGTTGACCCGAAAATCAGGGCGGCAACCATCACCCACGGTAGTCAAACGGTAACAGCTGCGATCGCTCGTGACAACTTGATGGCTGTCCAATTCCACCCCGAAAAATCTTCCACCAGCGGACTACAAATTTTATCCAACTTCGTCGCCCAAGTACAGGCGAAAGTGCCAGCATAAAAGATTTTTGGGTACACTCCCAATATTTCTTGGCTAAAAGATCCCGCCCTTAAAAAATGATGAGAAAAGCCCCCCTTGAAAAGGGGGTTGGGGGATCAAGCCTTAACCGATTCTTATCTTCCCTCCCTTGTCCTTAGCGTCTAAGCGCTAACGCGCAGCCTTCGCCAACGCGGTTTTTCTCACAATGACCCTAAGAATTTACGGCAATCGCCAACTCAAAACCTTACCCGGTCAAGAAACCCGACCAACACTAGGACGAGTGCGCGAAGCAGTGTTTAATATTTGGCAGGGCAGCATCAACGGCTGTCGGTGGCTGGACTTGTGCGCTGGTAGCGGATCGATGGGCGCAGAGGCATTGTGTCGCGGTGCCAACTGCGTAGTCGGAATAGAAAAATGGGGTAAAGCTTGCGCCATCGTACAGCAAAACTGGCAGCAAGTCGCTCAAAGCGAGCAAAAATTTCAAGTGCTGCGGGGAGATGTAGTAGGGCAATTGCCAACACTTGCTGGTCAGCAGTTTGACCGGATATACTTCGATCCGCCCTACGCCAGTGGACTGTATCAGCCAGTATTGGAAGCGATCGCGCATTACCAAATATTAGCTCCCACTGGTGAAATGGCAGTAGAACACAGCCCCAACAACTGGACAGTTGAACCCGTTCCCACCCTGGAAATCTGTCGCCAAAAGGTTTATGGCAACACAGCCCTCACCTTCTTCAGAGTTATGAGTGCTGAGTGCTGAGGCGAGGAATAAAGCACTCAGCACTCAACACTTTTTCTACAAGCCTAGGTCATTACCGCGCTTGTACTGCATATAAGCAGCGAAAAACAGCCCAGCGAGGGTGACAAGGATTAAGCCCATCACAATTCCTGAAAGCAGAGGTTCGATCACGTCAGTTCTCCTTTGTTAAAGTTTTTTGTCTGTTTCTCATCCTACAAGGTACAGACAAATAAAGGGTAAGGCTGGCACCAGAGAATTTCACAGCATCTCATCCCTTGCGGCGTAAAGCTACGCAAAATTACGCTTGCCTGGATTAAGAGAAAAATTTAAGCTATGTATATAAATTGAAACGTTTCTCGATACACTAGCACACATATCGATATACTCGGTCATTACACACTAATCACCCTCTCCCCCTGATAAAAAACTCTGTTTGTACATCTTCGCCTTAAGAAACCATTGGATAACCAGTACACTCTACGAGAAACCTTGATGCAGCGCTTAAGCTTGACAGCTTTGGCGTTTGTGCTGGTACTCCTGTTATCAGTTGTCAGCTTTCACCTGTGGCGCGTCTCCGATCCTTATGTAAAGACTGTTTTATCCTTAAACGGCGATGTAGTGCAGGGACACGCCATCTTTCAAATGAACTGCGCTGGCTGTCATGGATTGGAAGCGCAAGGTCGGGTGGGCCCCAGTCTGGAAGACATCTCAAAGCGGAAGTCTCGCGTCAGAATAATTCACCAAGTCATCAGTGGCGATACCCCACCCATGCCGCAGTTCCAGCCTAGCACCAAAGAAATGGCAGATTTACTGCGCTATTTGGAACAACTGTGATTGGGGGCTGGGGGCTGGGGACTAGGGACTAGGAACTAGGTAGGACTTTTTGCCAATCCCCAATCCCCAATCCTCAATTCCTAACTAAACTGTTGGGCATAGAATCGCGCATAGCGATCGCCCTTTTCCAACAATTCTTGATGACTCCCCGATTCCAAAATCTGCCCCTGTTCCACCACTAAAATCCGATCGGCGCGGCGCACGGTGGCAAGGCGGTGGGCGATGATAAATACAGTCCGGTCTTGCATGATCCGTTCTAAGGCTTCTTGCACCAAAGCTTCAGATTCCGAATCCAGTGCTGATGTAGCTTCGTCGAGAATCAGAATTCTGGGGTTGAGTAAAACAGCACGCGCGATCGCAATCCTCTGTTTTTGCCCTCCCGACAAGTTCACCCCTCTTTCCCCCACCCAAGTGTAATAGCCTTGCGTCATTTGGCTAATAAACTGGTGGGCGTTAGCAATTTCGGCAGCAGCCTGAACATCTTTCAAGTCAAACTCAGCTTGACCAAAAGCAATATTCTGCGCGATCGTGCCAGAAAATAGAATAGTTTCTTGCGGCACAATACCAATTTGTCGCCGCAAACTCCGCAGCGTCACATCCTGAATATTGATCCCATCAATCAGAATTTCACCGCCATGAATGTCATAAAAGCGGGGTAGCAGATTCACCAAAGTAGTTTTACCCGCACCAGATGCCCCCACCAAGGCAATCATTTCACCGGGTTGGACTAAAATACTCAAGTTTTTCAGAACTGGGGAATTGGGAATTAGGAAATCTACCTTTTCGCCCAGCCCTCTGTCGGCTGGAGACGGATAAGCAAAAGTAACATTCCGATATTCCACCTTTCCAGTAACTGGCGGAAGCACCTTTGCACTGGGCTTTTCCAGCACCGTCGGCTGAATTGCCATCAGTTCAAAAATCCGGTCAACTGATGCCTGACCTTGTTTAAACTCGTTGTAGTTACTTGTGAGATGGGCGATGGGGTCAATTAGCAACGCTACAGCTGCGATATAACTAACAAATTCTGCCCCAGTCAAATTGCCGATAGAAATTTGCCAGCCGCCCAGGAAAAACAGCAGCAACACGCTCATCGCGTACAGAAATCCTACCACAGGGTTCTGAATCGCCTTCAGCCGTTCAGTTGCATACTTAGCTTTCCGATTTTCTTCAGCTTCCTGGGCAAAACGAGCAATTTCATAATCTTGGGCGGCGAAAGCTTGCACCAGACGAATTCCGCTAAATACCTCTGTCAGCAAAGCCGATAAATTAGATACGTGATTTTGACTGCGGCGAGAAAACTTCAGCATCTGTTCGCCAAACCAGCCAATTAAAACGCCCATTAGCGGTGCTACCAAAAAAGTTGCCAGCGTCAGCTGCCAGTTGAGATAAATCATGTAGCCCAACACGACTATTAGCTGCAACACACAGGGAATAAAGTCATGGAAAACTTTGTTCACTACCTCCCCAACCCGGTCGATATCTTCGGTGAGACGATAAGTTAAATCGCCTGTCTGTGTAGTTTCAAAATAGCCAAAGTTGAGGCGGTGTAGGTGAGTATAAACCTGTTTGCGTAAGTCAAAGGCCACGAAAAGGGCGGCTTTCGCCATCAGGGTATCCTGTCCATACATCAGAATTTTCTGGACTAGAAAAACCACGGCCAGCACTCCGGCTAACTGGGCCAGCGCCGCCATATCGCCCTGTCCAATGAAATTGGCGATTTTGCCTGCAAGTGCCGCCTGTATCGGCCAGAATACCGTAACCCCTAATGTGCAAGCAAAAGCCTGAGCAATGGTTTTCCACTGAGGGCGGATGTATGGCAGTAGATGCCAATAACTAGAGCGCGTTTTCAAGCCGTCACGTCCTGTAACAATCTTTTCCTTTGTTTGACGTTACCAGCTTTGCGGTGTTTCTGAGTAGTAGCGCTTGTACTTATAAGGCGGGAAAGATGCCCACCCCACAAGATAAGCCTGGCGTTGCTGAAAAGATAATGTTTTAGGCAGGCAGAGGAATCGTTCGATACAACAAAATAGTGCAGCAGTAACCGCAGCGAACACTTCAACATCTCAACCGACTTGGAGTAGC
>NZ_JAMPKJ010000060.1 GCF_039962115.1 Funiculus sociatus GB2-C1
GAACAACGCCGAAATCAAAATTCTTCTCCTGTAGATTGGCGATTTACGACCGAAGATGCCCGGATTAAATTGAAGCGGTTATATCCGTCAATTCCTTGTTGACAGACCACTAGGATAAGGACGTTCGCACACCACGAGTGGATTGCTGTTCATTGTTGATCGCTCATTGGAGGAGCGCATAGACTATAAAACCATGAACCACGGATTTGTCGTCTTAACTTAGTGCCATTTCACCACTTATAAAGAAACTACAGCGGACTTGCACTGTAGCTCCCCATATTGTCGTTTCTCCTATGCAGAACAACCAGCTCGCTGCTGCTTTGTCAGGAAATTTGCAGGTTGTACCCGAAGCGTCTTCTATTGACACTTTGGAAAAGCCTAAAGTCAGTGCCGAACTCCTTACAGAGTTGCATTGCCTTGCTGGTCACCACTATCGCTTGCCGACGTTCGTCATGTTCTATGCAGTTGCAGCTAGTACGGCATTCTTGCTTGCTAAGGCAATCGCAACCCCCTGGTGTTATGTCGCGTGTCTACCACTGTATCTGCTAGCGGCGGCTTCCCTACATGGAATTAGTCTATTTACTCATGAAGGGGTACATGGCGTACTCTCGAATCACCTACAGTGGAACCGGATCTTGAGCATCCTGTGTGCGTTGCCAGTGCTGCAAAACTTCTCAGCCTACAAAGTCCTGCACCTGAAGCATCATAAGCATCTTGGTATAGAAGGCGACCCAGATCACTACAAGAACTATACCCAATGGAATGGGTTGGTTTTTGCCATGCACTGGGGACGGTTACTGATTGGCTATCCCGTGTATATCGTTGCAATTCCGATTCTGGGATTTCGACAGGGAAATGCAGTGGAGCGACTTAGGATTGCGATCGAGGTTGTCCTACTTGGACTTATGGTAATCACAGTGCTACTATCGCCTGTTCCCACAGCCTTCCTGATTCATGGCTGGCTGCTCCCGATGCTGTTGATCAACACGATGGTCAACATTCGCGGCATGAGTCAACATACTCTGCTTGATCGCGAATCGGATTTGATTCGGGGTACGCGCACCATCGTGACAAATCCCGTCACTCGATTCTTCATGTGTAACGAGAACTATCACCTGGAACACCACTTGTATCCAGCAGTGCCTTGGTATAACCTCCCGCGTTTGCATCAGGAACTCAAGGAAGAGCTGGTGTCGCAGGGCGCACCCTACATTCCGTCCTACTTCACCTTCGTGCATGATTTTGTCATCGCCAGTTTTCGTCGGACTACAGTCGGTAGCGTCAAGCTGAAGGCTGAAGTGTAATTGGATGTTTATTTGTCTAGAGCATAAATAAATTTAGGGGCTTCTCGACAATTACTTAAGGTATTTTCATCCTTACTCGCTACGCTGCTAGCGCACGCAAAGCGATAGCGGTAGCTACGTAGGGATCGTCTGCTATCGCTATCGCTAACATCCTTCATACTTTTTGGTCACCACCGGTATCCGTTGAGAATGGAGCCACCTATGCAAGCACTAGAAGAGAAATCCGTTATAACGACAAAAATTTCAACCACTCCTGAACTGACTTGGGAAGACTTGGCTACAATGCCGACATTGGAAGCCGCCGTGTTGCGGGTAGCAGAAGTTTACGATTTCCATCACCATCCTTACCTGATTTGGATGCAAACCGATTCCACATCCCGCGAAGCCTTTCGTCAGAGCCAACTGCCATTTCGATTTGCGGTGGAGTCGTTTTCGCAGGCACTCGCGGCAGTGCTGGCGCGGATACCACTGCTGGAGGCACGGCTACCGTTGGCAGAAAATGTAGCAGAGGAACATGGACATGGCAATCGCCTGCGTTCCCATAAGTATACATTTGGTCAATATCTGCAATCGTTGGGTGCAACCGCCGCAGAACTGGAAACGCCCTGTATCACCCCGGTTCTAGCCTTTAACCAATCGATTCTGACCTACTGTCTATCCCAACCTGGAGAAGCAGGAGCAGCCTTGTTAGGTATCATTGAGTATCTTTATGTGGACATCAGTGCGGCGATCGCTCGTACCGTAAATCATCGGGGCTGGGTGGCTCCCGGTAGCCAATCTCACTACGCCGTGCATGAAAAACTCGATACCGAACACGCTAGAGATTTGCTGATGCTAGCAGCACCTACCTGGAATGAGTCGCGTTCCCGTACCCAGGTTGTGCAAGGACTCGTTCTCGGCGCACACTATTTTTGGAGCCTGTACCGTGATTTGTAGCCCCTTGTCTGAGATTGCCTTTTCCCAGGCACGGGAAGACCCCAGGATTGAGTTACGGGTCATCGAGCAGTTAAAGGAGCGACAGGGACATCCGTTGCGAGTCTTGCTGGTTGCCTCTGGGGGTTGTACGGCTCTGAGTTTGCTCGCTAGTCCAGCCGTGGCGCAGATTGAAGCGGTTGACCTGAACCTCGCCCAACTTCATTTAGTTGAGTTGCGACGACAAGCCTTGTTGCACTTGCCCCTAGATGAACAACTACGACTTATAGGAGCAGAGCTGAAGGCGAGTGAGACGGAGCGACTGAGGCTCTACGAACGAGTGCGCCTGCAACTTCCAGACACAACACAGGCATTTTGGGACGCACGGCAAGACCAGATCGCTTTTGGTGTGAATCGCGTGGGTCGCTTTGAGCAGCTGTTTCGGGAACTCTCCAGCTATTTTGCCACTTTTGGGTTAGACCCACTTCGCTCTCCTATAACTGCCCTCCAGCATCCCCGATGGCGAGATAGTTTTGAGACGGTATTCGAGCGCAGCAAACTGGCAGGAACATTTGGGGAAGCAGCCGTGAACTATTCGATGGATCGTAGTTTTGGGGAGCATTTCGCCGATGTATTTGCGATCGCCTTACAGCAATTTGTTCCTACTGAAAATTACTTTGTAACTCAGGTATGGGGCGATTGCTATACCAGTGGAATGGATGGCGTGCCTATCTATCTGCAACAACCTGCCCAAACGTCCATTCACGCCTTGGGTACTGATCGACTGAGGCTACACCACGGTGCCTTTGCCGAGAAAATGCAGCAATTAGCAGAGTTTAGTAAGTTTGACCTGATCCAGTTTTCTAATATCTCCGACTGGATGCCTTTGTCTGATCTGCATACCATGCTAACGAGTGCAGTACACAGCTTGAAGCCGGGTGGTGCATTGATTGGACGACGACTTAATGGCGATCATCATCTGGCGTCGGTCATGGCTGACCATCTTCTGGTCGATGACTCACTCAGTACCCAATTGCTGGGATCTGATCGCTCCTTTTTCTACCGGGAAGTTGTAGTTGGGTTTCGCCATGAAATTTCATCGGCTCTCGCCTGAAGAACGCCTGCATTTTCAGCCTGGAATTGTGGCGATCGAGCAAGCCGCTACTTATCCCCTCGGTAATGATTTTTTCCAGTTAGATCATGGGAGCGATTACTTTGCTTTTTTTGATCGCCTCGGTGAAGTGAACTACTACGTGGTTCTAGATGGCGATAGCGCAGATCGCGTTGCAGCAGTCGGAGCAGGTGTGCTGCGCCAGATTCCTTACTATCAGGGTGAGGTCGTTCGTCCTGCTTGGTATCTGTGCGATTTGAAAGTTCATCCCGATTACCAGCACCAACATCTATCCCTGCGACTCTTGCGCTATGCCCTCGATTCGGACATTCTCCGTTGCGATCGAGGCTACACCATCTCCATGAATCCAGGCGTTAGCCAAGCCTCCTTGCAGGAGAATCGCAGCCCCAACCGCCTAGTCCGCATTTTAGAACGGTTCGCTCCAATAAAGTTTCGTTGCACAACCACGTTAGGAATATACAGCCTAAATGGAGAAGATATGCACGTTCTGACACCTCTGCTCGTTGAACATCGAGGCACAATTTCTTATCTGTCACTTCAGGGAGTGAAAGACTTGAGACTTCAGAGTACTAAGCAAATCTTGCCACTGCTGCATATCCAGTGGGGAGCTACGGCGAACAAGGGCATTTCAGAGCCGTTACCGGGATATGTGCATATGTTTTGTGTGCCAGAGAATGACGATTTGGCATTGGCACTTGCCTCTCGAAGTATCTATCCGACGGCAAGCGCCAGTGTAGTTAGTCACGGCATGGATGAGAGCGATTGGCGCTTTATCCTAACCAGTGATATATAAACTACCGTATGACAAGTATTATGACCACTTTTAGGGAAGACCAGTCCTATTCCTCTCTCGCGTTCCTGGCTCATTAACGGTCACGAATGCTGCCATGTACGATGCGACAGGCGTGACAGCCTCACACGACAGGATAACGCGACAGTCCGACAAGTCGTATGACAGATCCACATGACAAGCTAGAACGAGAAAATACTAAAGCATTTGTTGAGGGTTGATAAATACCTTGGTGTTGTCAATATTCACTTTTAAGGGAGTAAGAGGAGACAGTAGTGATGAATATTTTTTTCCAACTGATTGATTGAACTGATTATGCGATCGCTTACAGATTCATTGGTGGAAGAAATCAATGCTGCGCTAACAGTAGCTATCGATAATTTTTTCATCATAGTTGAGATAAGCATTTTTACGATTTCTCCAAAAAGGTGAATATTGATACTAAGGATGCTCAGAAGTACGCTTCGTTATAAATTTTTGATTAGCATAAACTACCCATTAATATCTATAAAACTTATTTATGGCGGTAATTTTGCACTTATCTAAGTGCTTAGGCTCTTTCCAGAAATTTAACCTGTGGAATGTGCGATCGCTTGGGTTTAGACTAATAATCTTGACATTCGCATAATTCTAATTTGTCAATACCTATCTTGCAAAGTTCATAGAGCTTCAACACAACTTTTTCGGTTCATGACGGATAGAAGCCCCTAACCATAAGCCTTTGAGCTAAACCAAAGCTCTTAGTAACGATATGTTATCTATCTTTAGACATATTCTTTCGATGAAGATTACTTGAAAACACTGACATCACGGATCGGAATATGCCAGATTGGGTTCAGAGTTAAGTTCTATCGCAGCAGAACATAACTGGACATTGGACAATCTGCCCAGTGTTTTTAATAATTAGTTTGGGGAAAACATGAGAATAGTTAAAAGTGTTTTAGTCAAGATTCAAGTAGTTGCCTTCACTGGGCTTGTAGCTACTTTGATGCTGCCAGCAGCACCGGCTTCTGCACAGTCAAAAATTCCTCAAAGTGAAATGTCTTATTGCGCTGCAAAGCTGACTGGTCAAACACCAGGGTCGCGGATTAATTTGCGTTCCGGCCCTGGCACAAATTATCAGCAGAAAGGCTATGGACTTGTAGGTGATAGCGTTCATATATTAAAGGCGGGTAATACTCCTCAAGATTTAGCATTCGCCAAGGATCGCCAAGGTGCGACATGGTACAAGGTTGGTTTTCCTAAAAGTGGCGCTCGTGGCTGGGTTCGCCAAGACTTCATGACTCCTGAATGCTTTGGCTAACATGAAACCATTCTGCCTTCCACGAATTGGGAAAGCCTTGGAGACATAAAATAAAAAGCCCCTGTTGCTTCCGAGCAGGGGCTTTTTTATTGGCTATTGGCTGAAGGGGCGATCGCACTTGTGGAAGATTGGCTTGTCGTCAGAGGCTTGTCACTGGGGCCGCTGCTGTGTCCCATCCGAAAAGGCGGACGGGTGGAACTGCGGCGGATGACTCCCCAGGCTGTGTTATTGATTGTGCAAAAACGCGCTACTGAGGCTGGGGTAGCGGCGTTCTCGCCCCACGATTTTAGGAGAACATTTTGTTCAGACCTCCTCGATGCTGGCACTGATATTGTCACGGTGCAGAAACTCGCGGGACACGCATCACCAGTGACGACGGCGAAGTATGACCGACGGGGGGAAGAGACGAAGCGAAAAGCTGTGGAGCGGTTGGAGATTCCTTATACTCGGCGGGGGTGAGGGTGCGATCGCTTTCAATCCCAGGCAATCCTCTAGAACTGCCGAATAGCGATCGCTCCTTTCGCATTCCCACGCAGCGATTAACGCAGCTCTACCAAAAATCCCTATTTCTTCTGGGGTGGGGACGTTCTCAATTCGAGTAGCTTGGAAACAGGGCTTTTTTTTTTGCGCCTGTCTACTTCGTGGTTCAATAGGTGCGATCGCTTCTCTCAAGCAGCTGTATTGTAAATACTGCGTCCTGCCCCTGAGTAAGACTCGTAGACGTGTTGATAGACTTCTTCGCACTTGCGCTGATATACCTCAGCTGGATAGCTTTCGGGCAGTTGGTCTAAAATCTCTTCAATTGCAACTTTGACTGCTGCCTTTGATTGCTGTCTTCTGCGCCAATCTAACACCAGTTTTTCCTGCTTGAGGGTTTCTAACAGTTCCTTTGCCACCCTCTTAACTTTCAGCTTATCCTTCTGGGTTAAGGTGATGTCGGGTTTCGTCAGCAGGTCAACAATTGCCAGTTCTTCTTCTTCCAGATTCTCGGATATTGCCCGTTTATCCTCAACCTTGAGTTCTTGGGCAAACTCCACCAACTCGGTAAAGAATGCCTCGACGTTGCGAGAACCAGCATTGTATTCATCAATCATCTGCTGGAACTTGTCCAAGTAATTCATCCGGCTTTTGTTGAGACGTACCATCTGGGTTAGCCGGACGCTAATTGTCCCTTTTAGCTTCTCGGCTTCAGTGTTTTTGTAGCCAGACTCAAACTGGGCTTTGAGTGCATCAAAGTCAATTTGGCTGAGGTCAATGAGTTGGTTAGATTGTGGAATGACATAATTTAAGGTGCCGATGGACTCGTCGAGAATTTCCTCAACGGCGGCTTTGACTTCGGAAATGTCCACCGGGGAAGCTAGGTTTTTGATTTTCTTGGTAATTTGACCCAAGGTATACAAAGTTGGATTGAACTCGCCTGCTGCTGGGTCTGGGAGAATCGCTTTGTAGAGTTTAGTGACGTTCTGAGTTAATGCCAGATACCGCTGCTTGGAATCGTCGTTTACTAGGATGGCTTCGACTGCATCATCCCACACCTTGGTACGGGCAAAGGCTTGGGTAGTGGTTTGGATTTCGTCGAAATTGATGCCGCGTTCGGTACAAAATTGTAGAGTTTGTGCGATCGCCTTTCTCAATTCATCCACCAAAGCTTGTTTGGATTGTACCGGGGTATCGCCTTCTTCTACGCCGCCACCGGAAGCAGAACCGTAAATCGCCAGTGCTTTTTGCAAGTCGCGGAACACGCCGATATAGTCAACTATCAGCCCGTTTACCTTTTCCTCAAATACCCGATTTGCCCTGGCGATGGTTTGCATCAGGGTGTGGTTCCGCATCGGTTTGTCGAGGTAGATGGTAGAACAACTGGGAGCATCAAAGCCTGTCATCCACATCGCGCAGACAAAGACGATTCGCAGAGGGTTTCTCGCATCTTTGAATTTTACGTCTAATCCCGGTTTCTCTTTGGCGAGACGTTGGCGGTGGGGTTTAATCGTTAAGCCTTTTTCGTTAAACCTTTCTTCCTCATTCTGGGAGGAGGACATCACTACCGCCATGTCGGTTTCTTGGATGTACTGAATCCTCGCTCTTAGCTGTTCTCGTTCACTCTCGCTGACAGTGGTGAGTTGGTTCTGTAATTGGGTTAATTGCTGCTGCCAATAGTGCTGGACTTTATCGTACATTTTGACAGCGGTGAAGCGGTCAATGGAGACAACCATTCCTTTGCCCTGGTATCCCCGCCCCAAAAAGTGAGTGACAATATCTTTGGCGATTTCGTCTAGGCGTTCGTCTCGCGTTATCAGGTGATATTCCCGCGAAAACTCTCGTTCCAGTTTATTCTCTTGTGCCTCCTCTAAGTCTGCTGATTCTATAGCAGCGGCAATTTCTTCGTTTATTTCGCTATTGGTGAGTTCGAGTTGGGGAATGCGGTTTTCATAGAACAGGGGAACGGTGGCATTGTCTTCGACGGATTGGCGGAAGTTGTAGATGCTAATATAGTCGCCAAACTCGCGCCGGGTGGCTTCTTCTCCCACGAGTAGCGGTGTGCCAGTAAAGCCAATAAAACCTGCGTTGGGTAATGCGGTTCGCATATTTCCAGCGAAGGTATCGTATTGAGAACGGTGGGCTTCGTCGGCAATCACAATCACATCATCTCTATCAGAGAGTTTGGGGTATCGTTCGCCTTTTTTAGTACCGAATTTCTGAATTAAAGTGAATACATAACGATGGTCTTCTGTTAGGAGTTGTTTGAGGTGTGCGCCACTGTTCGCCCTGACTTCTTTTTCGCTTTCGGTGACAGCACCTGTTTTAGCAAAGTTTTTGTAGATTTGGTCGTCTAAATCTTCTCTGTCTGTGATAATTAGGAACGTCCAATTTCCCTGAACTCTGCGGTGAACTTTCTGGGAAAAGAACTGCATTGAGAAGCTTTTACCGCTGCCTTGGGTGTGCCAGAATACTCCAAGTTTTCCTTTATTTTCTCGGATGTTTTCCACGGCTTCTAGGCAGCTATTGACACCGAGGTACTGGTGATTTTTGGCTACGAGTTTGATTAAGCCGCCTTGTTCCTCGCTAAATAAAGTGAAGTTTTCGACAATATCTAAGACTTTAGTTTTGTCGCAGGTGCCGCGAATCATCGTGTCGAGGGAGATAATTCCTTCTTCACCTTCGCTGTTTATTTTCTTCCAGTCTGAAAAATACTCCCAAGTGGCAGTGAGGCTACCGATTTTGCTAATACTACCGTTGGAAAGGATGACGATGCCGTTGTACCAGAACAGTTGGGGGATTTCTTTTCTGTAGTCGCAGAAGTTATCTTGATAGGCGCGTTCGACTCGTTCGCCAGAGGCTTTGAGTTCTATAAAGATGAGGGGAATGCCGTTAATAAAGCCGAGTAAATCAGGGCGTTTGGGAGACAATTCCCCCGCAATCCAGAATTGTGAGGCGAGGAAGAAGTCGTTTTCGGTGGGGTTTTTCCAGTCGATGACGGTGACGTTTTCGGTGACTTCTTCGCCGTCGTTGTTGCGGTAGGTGACTTTAACTCTATCTTTGAGGCAATCGTAAATTTCCCGGTTGGCGCTGGCGAGGGTAAGGGCGCTTCTGTCGCGAACCAGTTCCTCGATGGCGAGGGTGATGGCTTGTTTTGGAAGGTGAGGGTTGAGTTTTTCTAGGGCTGGGCGGAGTTTGGAGATTAGCACTACATCGCTTCTGGTTTCTCGCCCTAATGTGCTGGTTCCGCTATTCCATTCTTTGAAGCAGTTGGCGGTGGTGTACTTGAGTTGTTTAAAAAGGGCGATGGTTTCGAGTTCTAGGGCTTCTTCTGAGTCGGGGTGGGGCATGGGAATTTTGATTTTAGATTGAAGAGAGTTATGTATGCTGCCATTGATTCATTAATACTGTTGGCTAAAATTCCAAAGTTTTATTGACGTTGGCGATAAAATACTCTCCTAAATCTATTTCAATAATTTGCTTTTTTTACTTAAGGTTTACGGACAAAGACTGCGTTAATTTCCCGAATAAATTTTCGGGCAACCTTCTCGTAACCGCCCACGGTTAGATGCAGTTCATTTGCCCAATCCTCATCCTCAATGATTGGTCTTAAGTCAATGTAATGAACGTTGTTGTGCCGATTTGCTATTTCAGCAAGCATCTCATTGAAGCTATCAATTAAAGTGCGAATAATTTCCTGTGCTTTGGTCACTTCATTGATTCGCTTTCTAGCAAACGCAGGTCGAAGCCAAGGCCCAACAAAATCAAAGCCTGCTACCCTAGCAACAGCCCGACCGTCTGGGATAGCATGGCCATAACCATGAAAAAAGATGTGAATATCAGGTGCAGCTTCTTTGGTCTTAGTAATCAGGTCTTCAAAAATTTTTTGGAAGATTTGACCCAAAATATAGTCTAGGTGGCTTTTACGAAGAAGCTCTAGTCCTGAATCGGCGTGATTTAAGAAGGATTCAAGTTCTGCTCCAGCTACGTCATTGCCACCGCCAGAGAATAAGAAGAACTTGGGCTGGTGCTTACGAATCAACTCAAGCGTTTTCTCAAATTGGCTTTTTTCGGGTCGATAGTCCTTGTCATACTTTGTACCGTAAACCATGTTCTCCAGCGTGTCTCCTGCTCTGGCAACTCTCAAGAGATTAAATTCTTTTGAGAGATTAAGTTGGTTAATTAAGTCTCCTTTCGTTGCATCTTCTAACCAGGAAGGAGCATAATCAAACCAAGAATCTCCCTCGGCAATACCAGTTAGAGCATTGGGAAACTTCATCTTACGCAATTCAAAGAAAAACTCATCTGAAGACTCTCTAATTTCTTTCTTTGTGTTTTCGGGTAATTCTCGAACTAGCGGCATATTTATACCTCAAAAAGTAAATCTTGTACTCAATGGAAAGATTAGCCAACGTTAGTCAAAAGGAGGTTGGCTCTAGACAGGATATTCCCTAGTATCTTCCAAAATATTGGCATTGCCAACTATGAAAATGTCAGAAGAAAGCTAGTCTGTACGCCTATCAAGTAGCTCCTTAGCAGATGATGAGTCAATTATTTAGACAAATCATAATTGTAGAGAAATATTTTTTAATTTTTAGTAATAAAACTTTTCCCTTGGCTTTATGCGGCTATTTCTCCGGTGTTGATGCCGATGTTTTCTACGTCGATTTCGCCTGAGATGAGTTTTGGGAGAAGTAAGTCGCGGGTTTGGCGAAGGTTTGCATTCTTTCGTAAGAAGTTGTCTTTCTCGTTAAAAATGTCTGCAACAATGTTGTGGAATTTATTCATAAGTTCAATTGGAGGAATTAATACATCAGCATTTTTAAAATCTCCTGTATTTACGGCTGGATACGCTGAACCAGTTGCATTGTTGGTCAAGTAGCCGACAAAATCATCTGTTGTCAATGCCTGATATAGATATGTGTAAGGCACTTTTCTACCAGTAATAACAGCAAAACCAGTAGAAACAATTAAATTTTTAATGGGGTTAAGAATGAGGCTATATGATTTACGGTTAGGTCGGACAGTAGCCCAAATAATATCACCATGTTTTACAATTCGACGCGCACGACTAGAAGCTTTTGAAAAACTAATAGGTTCAATCTTATCAATTTTTCCTGTAGAAACCGAAGAAATATCTATGTAGTTGATTTCTTCAGGTGCCTCCCCACTTTTTAGGCTAGCTTTGTTAATATCTGCAACTTCTCCTAGTTTTTTAACCTCCCAACCTTCAGGAACTAGCCCCAATTCTGAATCAACCATCTTCACCTGTTCATGTCCAGGGAAACGGAAGTTGACGAACCACTCGCGGTAGAGCGATCGCACCATCTCTTCCAGTATCTCAATCCGTCTCGTATTGTTCTCAATTAGGTCATCATAGGCTGAGAGAATTGCAGCAATTTTGCGCTGGATGGGAAGAGGTGGAAGGAGAAATTTAAATCCCTTAATCTGGTCAGCACTTATATGAGGAACATTAATCCCTGTAACTATAGGTTTTATGTAGTCGGTAAAAGCTGAACTACCGACTAGATATCGAAGATATTCAGTTAGCAAACCATTTGCTCCTCGCAGCCTTGCCACTCGCTGGACAAGTAAGCTTTTTGGATCATTTGGGCCAATCCAGGCGTACTTCAGACCAGCTTCAATCCACGGACGATCCATTGCAACAACTACATCCCCAGGCTGAAGCTGAAACTTCTTATATTGGCTGAACTCAGAAGCAGACCACCTTTTTGCAGTATTCCAGTCAATATATCCCTGATGAACATTAGCCCCCTTTACCAGAGGTATATCATTTGGTTTATCGGTGAATTGCTGGCTTTTAAATGGAAATCCAGTCAATAAATCAACATGATTTCCAAGTCTCACCTCCTGCCAAGGTAATAAAGAATTCATCGATTAGTTCCCTCCAACAACATCACCACATTCTCTGCTATCCTCTTCAACAACTCTCTCGCCATACCTAATTAACTTTCCTCCTGCATTACCCTTTCCAATTGCTCAACCAGTGGCACTAAATCATTTGTCACTGTATTCCAAACAATATCTAAATCGATTGAAAAATAAGCATGAGTTAACCGATTTCGCATCCCCACCATAACTGCCCAAGGAATCCTAGGATGTCTCGCCCTACATTTGGCTGAAATTCTCCCCGCCGCTTCACCAATAATCTCTAAATCTTTAACGACAGCCAACACCAACATCCTATTGTTAGCTAAATCCTCTCTAGTCTTTCCTAACATAAAACCGAGAGCCTCTCTTGCTGCATCCTGCATATGGTGTAAGCGAGTTAAATCATCAATTGCTGTCATACTGCACCACAGCTTCTGTCATCACTCTGTCTCGAAAATAAATACTTAATTCATTGGGAGTTCTTAAATCTATCTTTCTTCCCTCTAGCAGTTTTGAAAGTTCCATTTCCATACTGACTATCTTAAAGACCCCCGGAGTTTTCCCCGGCTCAAACTCCACTAAAAAATCAATATCGCTCTCCGGTGTAAAATCATCCCTTAACACCGAACCAAATAAAGACAGCTTGCGGATATGGTGATGCTGGCAAAATTGTTCTATTTCTTCCTTAGGAATCTCAATCGGTAACGTTCTAGTTTCACTCATTCCTTTCCCCCCTCCAGCAACATCACTATATTGATATCGGTTGAAGTGCTATGCCCTTAACCAAAATTAATCTCTAGGGCATTTTCCTGAATTGACATATTTACAAAAGCTTTTAGCATAAAGATAATTTTTCGATTTCCACCAAGCTGCCACTCCTGGCTGTGCCAAATGATCTCGCATATTTTGACACCAGCCAGCCCATAATTCTTCTTCTAATAACTTATTATTATATTGGTAATGCAAATTCTCGTATAAATTGAAAAGGCTATACATAAGCTCATTAAATCTAGCTTTTTCTGTTTCGTTTAAATTGTCGATATTTGCCTGTCCTGACCCATATAGGCCTGCTACTTCTGCATCCTGGCTAATGCGAGATTCAATCTCAGCAAAAGCAGTGATAATTGATTGATAAGTTGCGCCTTTAGCTGCTCTTGTACCCTCCCTCACTTGGATAGCAACATAAATCAGTGACACAACTACTGCAATTGTCTGAACGATGTCGGTAACATCGCCTATAGAAAGTGAAATCTGAGCTAAAACCATTTTTTATTTGCTATGTTTACTGTTATTTTTTTATTTAAAGGTTTCCTTCTAACAACATCATTACATTCTCAGCAATCCGTTCCTCCAACTCCCGTGCTTCAACATTAAGAATTTCCAACTCCTCATTCAACTCCTCCAACCGTTCTGCAAAATCAAAATCCTCCGCTTCCTTTCGTTCTGCCACTCCCACATAACGCCCAGGATTGAGACTCCATCCCTGCGCCTCAATCTCATCCAACGTCGCTACTTTGCATAACCCCGCCACATCCTGATAAGCCCCCTCTGGGAACATCTGTGTCAGCATTTCAGAGTCAGCACCCGTCACCTCTACCGCTTCCCCGCGATACAGCCGCACAATACTTGATATAAACTCAACCTGTTCTTCGCTAAAATCCCGATGGGAGCGGTCAACCTGATGATAAATATGCCGCGCATCAATAAATAACATCTTCTCCTTGCGGGGTGTCTTCACCTTCCCCCTGTCCAAAAACCACAACGTACAGGGCAGCGTCACCGTGTAGAAGAAATTAGACCCAATGGCAATCATCACATCCACTGCCCCGGTTTGAATCAACTGGCGGCGAATCTCCAACTCAGAACTCCGTGCATCCGCTGCTGAGTTTGCCATCACAAACCCCGCCCTTCCGTTCTGATTTAAAGCACTGTAAAATAGCTGAATCCAAAGGTAATTAGCATTGTCCGTTGAAGGAACGCCAAAGGGATAGTGAGGGTCGCCTTTAATCTTCTCCCTATCTACTCCATTGACATTAAACGGTGGATTTGCCATCACAAAGTCAAACTCACCGACGCTGTTGTGAATATCTTGGTAATAAGTGTTGCCCTCGCGGATGTTGCGTAAACCAGAAACTCCATGAACGGCTAAGTTCATCTGACAGAGTTTCACGGTTCCGTCTACCTTCTCCTGCCCGTAGACACTAATTACTTTATTCGGGTCTTGGTTTAACTTATTACGAATTCGCACCGCACTCTGCACGAACATCCCGCCAGCACCACAAGCTGGGTCTAAAATTCGCCCGTAATCCGGCTCTATTACCTCGACAATCAGCTTTACCAATGAAATTGGAGTAAAAAACTCACCGCCTTTCTGCCCTTCCTTCTGAGCAAAATTCCCTAAGAAATACTGATAAATCTCTCCAAACGCATCCTCAGTAATATCTTTTCTAGGAATGCGGTTCAGGATTTTCAACAACTCGCGCAGAATCGCTTTTTCCAAACGGTTGTAATCTCTGGGCAAAGCACCGCCGAGTTCCTCATTCTCGTCTGCAAGAGCTTTCATCGCTGCATTAATCGCCCCGCCAATATCCTCCGCTTCCGCCAGATTGAGCAAATAATCAAAACGGGCTTCATCGGGTAGGAACAACGCCCCTTTCGCCTGGTAATCCGTTTTACCTACTGTGCGCCGTCTGCTACTCCCACCTGCCGCTAATTGCTCCTTGACCAAGGCAAACTTATAATCAGCATAGAGAAGGAAAATCAGCCCCAGCACTGGCACCGAGTATTCAGAGGGTTTGAGCCTGGAGTTCGCCCTAAGTTCATCGGCTGCTTCCCAAAGGCGCTTTTCAATCTCGGTGTAATTAGCTGGCATCGTTAAGTTACTTTATTGTTTCCCAAGGTTTCGCCGCTTTGTGGCTGGCTGAACTATTTTAATTTAGGAGGTGATCAGTCACACTCATTGGAAAAATACTGTTCCAGTAAATCCAAACCGCGATCACCCATCTGCCTCAATACCTCTTCAATCTGCTTAAGCACTATTGGTAGCGGTTGAGTATGCCCATTTTCCCAACGGTTCACTGATTGGAATGAGACACTTAGCTTTTGTGCAAACTGCAATTGAGTCAGCCCCAAACGATGTCTGGTTTCACGTACCAGCGCAGCGATTTCTAGTGGATTAAATACGGGCATGACAAGAATGCCTCCCAAGCTTTCTCAATCGAGCCTAACCAATGAGATACCGTATCTCAAATGGTATTTTTACTGATTTTTTATTCAGTCTGCTTTTTATTAAGCTTTGAGATTACGCCTAATTCTGTAGGTTGCACTTCAATTGAAGCCAATCGGCTCAGGCTAATTACAGTCTTCCAAGCTACCCCCAAATCGTGGTAAATCATTGGGCATTGATGGGTAGTTTCAATGAAAATAGATCGGCACGGAAAAGCCAAAATTTTATCTGTAGAAGAAATCCAGTTGCTGTTCAATTCCGGTTTACAGACCCCACGAGATCACGCCCTATTCGGCATCTGCTTATTTTGTGCCTGCCGCATTCAGGAAGCTTGTACCCTGAGAATTGTGGATGTCTACGACGCATCAGGAAGAGTGCGCCCCAAGCTAATTATCCGCAAAGGGAATACTAAAGGAAGGTTGGCGACTCGCACCATCCCAGTCATTAATGACCTACGAATCCTTCTCACCAACTACCAGCCAGCAACGGGTCAACCCTATTTGTTTCCCGGTCGCTTTGGGGAACCTTTCCAACCCGACTCAGCTGATAAGGCATTGAGAAAAGCCTGCAAGCGAGTCGGCTTAGAAGGTGTCTCATCTCATAGTTTCCGACGTTCCGCCCTGACCCAAATGAGCGATGCGCTTATCCCCTTAAGAATTGTTCAGGAAGTGTCGGGTCACAGGAATTTAGGTCAACTTCAGCAATATTTAGAAGTGCGCGACTCACAAGTATTAGGAGCCGTTAATACCCTCTCCATGCTTTCTCCCGTCTCCGAATCCGGGATATATAATTATTATTCCGGATTGGAGGAAGAATTGGATTCTTCAGCACATGAGGGATTTAGCTCCCCTGATGGCAAGTCATTTTAGATCGAGCCGCAAGACACATCGGTATTGTCATAGATGACGGCTCTCTGTAAGAGATGTTATGACGGCAATAACTCATTCAGCTCCACTCATAAGTATGGGCAAGAAGATGACCACTCACACCAGCCCAATATCAAATTTGCCAATATCCAAAACGAAAACTGCTGTGCTTGCTACAGTTAGACACAGCAGTTATTCAATTGGGATAAATAGTTATCCTATGCGCGATGTTTCTTGTTGCGCTTGAGGAGTGAAGCGAGGGTACCAAAGCTGAATAAACCAAGCACAGAAGTGGGTTCAGGTACAGATTCAGAGGCAGCAACATAGCGGATATCGTCAATGCCGAAGATATCACGTCTGTCGCTATTGAAATTGTTCACTTGCAGTGAGACACTCGCAATGGATTGTCCAGCATCAGTGAATCCGAAGAACTGTGAGCCTCCTCCAGTATTTCCTATTATTGACAATACTTGACTCGTCCCATTATCGAACAACACGTTTAGACTGCCAAAGAAACCTGTCTCAAGGTCTGTGAAGTACGCTCCGAAGGCTTGGATCGGGTTGGCAAAGGAGAAGTTAATAGTTGCTGTCGAGATGCTGAAAGTTGGGACAACCCGCAAAAATTGCTCTCCGCCCGCCGTTGTATTGAAACCAAGACGGCTAAAAATAAAACCACTACTAATCCCAGGACTGACATCGCTACTGGTATTAGTAAGATTTGCTATAACTCCCGGCGCTACGATGAGAGAACTAAAGTTACCCAGAGGCGCACTTTCAAAATCAATTAAATTGATTTTGCCCAGCCCTCCAGCAGCCGTGTCAAATTTAGCTGCTGCTGCATCAGAATTTGGGCGGCGTCCGCCTGTTGAAGTTTGGACAGGATCAGCCCCCTGAAAGGTTATAACTTCAGCTATTGCCGGATTCCCAAGCGTTCCCATGACGATAAATGCTGCCCCAGAAACTGCCATCGATAGGTTTTTCACTACACTTAAGGTAGCCATATTTCTAATTACTCCAAAAATTTTTAAATTGCTCACTTGGCTATACTATTGAAAATCTAAAGCTGACTTCCGAAATTATTGTAAAGATTGGCTAAAAATTTAGGCAGTTTTGATAAAGTTTATGCAAAGATTGGTTCGATTTTTTTGAGAATTTTTCGATAAAGAATTGTAGAGTATGCACGGCACACCAATCCCTCAATGTAAAAATCCTGTTAAGTCAATAATGAGATGCTAGACGAATGACAAATAACTAAAAAACATCAGATGGAGCATCTGACTGTAATTTTCACATGGAAATGACTCTTGAAGGTGAATACATAATAATCGTCAGCACCAGAACTAATACCGCTCTTTTCGGTTTCATGGCAGTAGGTAAGAGAGTTGCATTATCGGAAATTTTATCCAGTTTAATTGCTAGAACAAAACCGGGTATATACCCTAAAAAAGCTAGGATTTACGCTTCCTCATTATTGTGATCTAGTTACATACGCCTACTTTATTCTTTGGGTAGAACCCTTAATGCCCCATAAGGATTCAAGAAAATTAAAGTTTTATAAACGACCGTTTACGAGACAGATTTTTTAGCTTAATACGGTACGGCTCAAACCCCAGCCCTAGCGTGTCCTAATTGGATATAAAATAAAAAGCCCCTACTAGAAAACTGTGGGGCTTTTTATTAGTCATTGGCTAGTAGAGCGATCGCAACTGACCAACTCTTTGTACAACTGTTGCAAAGCCATCGCTGAGCAATGGGGGTGCCGTGCTTGTCTTTGCGGATGCCATTATTCCGAATCCTCACAGCCTCTCCACAGTTTGGGCAGGGGGGCTTGTCCGTTACTTCACCTGGCTCACTTGCTTCGACCTGGGGAGGAGTTGTGGTGGAAAGGGCGATCGCTTCTTGGTCTAAAATCTCGCTTTCAGAAGCCGCTTGGGTTTCAGATTCCAGGTTGAAAAGTTTGAGCCGAGCCGCGTCTAGCCTGCGCTGGGTATCTTCCTTCCCTACCTCAACATCAACTAATTTCTTCCTGACCTCCGTGAGCTTGACCCGCAGTTCCTGATTGCGCTGCTCCAAGTCCTGAATTTTGGCATTCCGTTCGATGACCGCCTGCGTTCCTGCACTTTGTCTGAATGCTTCATTCTCGCTTCTCAGTCGTTCCACCTCCTCGCTTAAGCCACCCTCCTCAACTTTCCCAGCAGCTCTGCCCTCAACTCAGCTAGTTCTTGGCGGATAGGCGCGATCGCTTCAGTAACTTTCTCGTCTAGACGTGATTCTATATCGTCTAGCTGGAGGGATGGCACTGCTGGCATATCCCCAGCTTCTACATAGCTTTGTACAAAGTCGGTAAGCGCATCGGATGCGGTTTTACCATTGCGCCGTGCCTGCGCTTTAAACTCCTCCCAGAGTTCCGGTTCTATCCGAAAGGTAGCAAGTTGGGTCTTGTTCTCACTCATGTCTATATCCTCTAGCTAATGTCTAGATTATATAGCACTGGTATAGGCAATCTAGACTTTACAGAATCTTTATCTAGATTTGTCTAGATTGTATTTACATTTTTCGATAGATTGTATATATTGAGTATAGACAGGAGAAAGGCAAACGCTACACGCCAATCCCTGAAACACCGCTACATACAAGGACACAAGACAATGTTTAATGCCATCAAGACGATCACACTCGGTATAGGTTACGGGCTGTTTCTGACCTTTGCCGCATCTAACGAACGACGGGAGGCAGCGCTGGCAAGAGTACGCAGCACGCCACAGCCAGAACCAAAGACGCAGGCGGAACCAGAGGAGACAATCCCCAATCCTTGGCAGTGTCCAGCAGATGAAGCGCCTAGCCCAGCACCACAGCAGCCCAAAGCGATCGCGCCCCTGCTCCTACCCGCAGCTCCAGAACAACCCGAACCCGCCGTCACAGAACAGCCAAAAGTTGAAATCAACCTCACTGCCCTTGACTCAACAACACTTAGAAAACTTTGCACTCAGTACGGTATTACCTGGAGGAATGTCAGAGGGCAAGGACGACATCTCACAAAAGGAGCGATGGTATTCCAACTAGAACGAGTAGCCGCAGCCGCCTAGACCGCAGTGACCTGGAGGAAGTCCCAAAAAGCCTCGCGTCAAATCAAAAGGGCGATCGCACTCCGTCCAAAGATAGCGATCGCCCTAATCACCCAAACAAAGGTAATTACCCTCATGCTATTTCAAAGCGACATCCAAAACCTAGAATCTGAGATCGCCAGCCTTCAGGCAGTCATTGCCGCCCGTCAATCTCGCATCGACCAACTGAATCAAGCCGAAAACGTCGCAGGCAGTGCCATCCAGACGCTACAGGATGCCGTTGCTAAGGTTTCGGATCTGGCACCAGACGCGATCGCACTTCTTAAGAACGCAGTGCTAGGACTATTCAGCAGCGGAGAGGGGGAAGATAATCCCAGTCCAGAACCGGAGCCAACACCCGACGATGACGGCAACGATAACCCAGGCAGCTTTGACGATTTTGGTGGCGATGACGATAGCCCAGCAGATGATACAGACGGCGGCGACATCTCAACCGATGATGCTGAGCGCGATCGCATCCCAGCAGGTAGCCTCGTTCAGATCGAGAATCCAGCGACAGGCGAGAAAATCTCCTGGGTTACACCAGCCTCGGCACCTACGGAAATTGACCAGCCGAGCCAAAGCTACATCCATAAAGTCAAGGAACGGTTCAGGGCAACCCTCGGCTACAAGCACATTTCAGTCGCAGCGCTAACACCTCACTTTGTAAAAGCTGCCCTAAGAAATCGCACTGAAGATTTTATGAGCGCAGTCAATTTGGAACGGACGGGCAAACAATTCTGGATTGCCGTCGATTCTTGGTTACAGGATTTTGAGGCGCATCGGGCTGTGCAGCCTGGTTTCACCTTCTCGGAGACTCCTGAATCCTCCGCACTAACCCCAGAGTTTCTGGTTTACGAGGGTAGCGTCTGCATCGGCAAAATCAGGGAGAGTTTGACGCTAGGCGGATGGATTCACAAGGATCGCAGCCTCCAGCACCCATTCAAATGCCGGGAGGATGCTGCGGCGGACTTGTTTGCTCGGTACGAGAAACAGCAGGCGACGCTGCACAAGTCGCACAACGAAGTTTTAGCAGCGCACGGATTCTAGTCTGCTGGCTTGCGATGTTGTGGCTCTGATTTGAACTTTAACCATTTGGTTAAAGTTCAAAACGCCCACCAGTTAGACCTTTCACCCCATTCCGTAAAAAGTCTAGATTCTCTAGGAAGGGTCTGCGAAAAGTGCAGCCCCTTCCATTGCAAGGGAAATCCATAGACCGGGCGTTCTGACCTGGAGGGCAATCGCTCCCATAACAAGCGCCAAAGTCTCTCCCAGTTGAAGGAGTATACGAAACGTATATGTCCCCGGTTGAGAGCGAACAAGCGCAGATTTTTGCGGTAAAGCACTAAAAACTCACGGAGTGGGCATCTTGGCTAAACGTTCACCTAACTTCTGCCGAGAGTGCAAGATACCCGGACTAATGATGACCGGGTAAGGTTTAATTTTTCTCATGTGCTATCGGAAATTGTCATTATCAAGAGCTTATCTATGTATAAAATCCCCCCATCCCAGCACAACCTAGACCGCTTGCTTGATGCGAAAATAGGCACATCCTTTGATACCAGCGTTAACCCTGACGTGCTTGCCCAACTACTGGCTGACAAACGAAGTCCCAACACCCGTCGCGCATACGAAAGGGACGTAACACAGTTTTTCAAATTCATGACGGGCAAGGAAGTCACGCCCGACTTGGTACTAGAATTCCTGCATCTCGAACGTACCCAAGCCGTATCTGTAGTGCTGAAGTATAAGGCATCACTGATCCAAAAAGGACTGAAGGAGGCGACTGTTAACCGTCGTCTGGCTGCCATCAAAAGCCTTGTATCAATGGGGCGCAAGATAGGGGTTTGTGTTTACGGCTTGGAAGATGTATCTGGCGAGAAGGTACAGAAGTATCGGGATACCACCGGAATTGATGTTGATACATTCAAGCGAGTTCTAGCAGTATGCGATCGCTCCACTGTCCAAGGTAGCCGTGATTATGCACTGCTTAGGCTGCTCTGGGGTAATGCACTGCGGCGGAACGAGATAAGCCAATTGAATATAGGTGACTTTGACCCCGATGCCAAGACACTACGGATACTGGGCAAAGGACAGGGAACTCAGCGCGAGGTGATTGATTTGGCTGAGGGTACGGTAGAGGCGATCGCCCAATGGCTAGATACTAGAAGTGATGCGCTGGACGATACTCCATTATTTACTTCCCTGGACTTTGCCAAACCAGGACATCGGTTAACTGGCGACGGAATTAGAAAGATAGTAGTAAAGCTCTGTGGCAAGGCTGGCATCAAAAAAACAATGTCACCCCATCGCATTCGGCACAGTGCGATTACAGCGGCGCTGGATGCTACCGATGGCAATGTACGGAAGGTACAGAAACTTTCGCGGCATCGGCAGCTAGACACTCTGATGATTTATGACGATAACCGAGGTAAAGACCAAGCTGAGGTTTCAAACCTACTAGATGAAATGATTTTTTAAGGAGCGATCGCCCATGATTCAAGCTATACCGAAATTCTCCGTCAAGCCCGGATACCGTCCCCAATCTGAAGACACTAGCGTAGAAACAGATTTATTAACGTTCCACTTGATCCGAAATCGGACACCAAGCGAACGATTGAAGATGGCAGCGTCGCTAACTCGCAGCGCCCGCAAACTTTCGCTTTGTTCCCTGCGCCAACAATTTCTTCATCTTTCCCAGACCAAATTTGCTCAAAAGGTTGCTTTGGCGTGGCTACAAGAATATTGCCCCCCTAACTACATTCCATCTGGAGAGTCCCCAATGTGGATTCAAGATTCGGTTTCACTTGCCACCAAACTCCATCCCATTTTCGAGGAATTAGGAATTCCCTATTACATCACTGGTGGGGTAGCTGCAATTTCTTACGGCGAACCCCGCACAACACAGGATTTAGATTTAGTAATTGCGATTTCTCCCCTAGATATCGAACGCCTTACCAACGCACTCACTAAGGCAGGTTTCTATGTCCCCGGCATTGACGACATGAAATCGGGTCGGATGAAAACCTTGCAAATCACGGAGATAGAGAGTATTAGCCGCGCTGACTTGGTGATAGCCGGAACTGATGAATTTGAACAACTCAAATTTGAACGGCGACGGGTGGTCGAGTTTGAAGATACGGCACTCTATTTTTCTTCCCCTGAAGATGTCATTTTAAATAAACTGCTGTGGAGGCAGCGCTCTGGTTCTGAAAAACAATGGCGAGATGTTTTAGGTGTCCTAAAAGTACAAGCCGAAAATCTAGACTTTGACTATTTAACGCAATGGGCAGAACGGCTAAATATTGTTGATGTACTAAATCAAGTTGTGACCGAAGCCGGAATATAAGCGATCGCCCATCGTAAAAATCGCCTGTGTAAATGTCACTTTACACGGGCGATCTCTCGGCTCTTGCTCAACGCTTTTTTAATGGCGTTCATGGGGTATCCAGTCGTTCATGGGGTATCCAGTCGTTCATGGGGTATCCAGTCGTTCATGGGGTATCCAAATGTTCGCGGGGTTACTTCATTGCATCCAGAACTCAGTCAACCGGCTCTAAGCGCCTTAGAGCTTCGAGGTGCCTTCTCCGTGGCTTTAAGCATTACAGCGATTACCAGCCGATATCTTCATGCCAGACCCAATGACAGCAGCAGCTTGTATCTGCCAGGGTAAGAGGTAACTTTCCTTGCATCTTTTTCAAAATTTTGAGATATTGAATTGAAAAAATTAATTCAGATAGAAACTTATGGCAACTGAGCAAGAGCTTCAATCTCTTTTTAATACCTTGGATAGAGATCAAGATGGCAAAGTATCGAGTAATGAGCTTTTTTTAAGCCCTGGGTTAAATGCAGTCATTTCAGCAGAAACAGGTACTAGCCCCGCAGAACTGCTAGCGATGTATCGAGATGAAGACGGTAATATTACCTTTGAAGACTTGAAACAAGCTGTTAAGAAAGCAGGGAATTTAGAATAAGCGCGATCGCATACGCCAGCAGCGATTGAAATAGAGACACTTATCCAAGTGGATGAGTGTCTTATCTGATAGAGGTTGCAGTAGTTCGAGAGCAGAAAGCGATAGCGGACTACCAAGGATAAGAAGCAAGTTCTTATCCTTTCATCTGGCAGGGATTTAAGCACCAGTTGACATTAGGGTTGTAATGTCAAGTTCTGGTTTTGTTTGTTGAGACATTGTTATTGAGGTAAGGATTGTCTTTGAAAAGGTGTGTTTTTACAGGCAATTATTAACTATAACAAACAGGACTTTCACCACCGGGCTTGGAGTACGCCGACCTCCCTCCGCATCTCCGACCACGCGAATTTGTGTCATAGGGACACTGGCAGCTTCCTGAGATTTGTCCCCAAAGTTCCTTTGGCATCTTTTTTAGCGGTATTTTATCATTAACAACCTGAAGTCAGCGCCTAGGGAATCATTCGGTTGTAATAGATGTGGATTGGGACACCGCGCACATCCATATTACCTGAAGTCAGCGCCTAGGGAATCATTCGGTTGTAAGTTCACCTCTTTTAACCCTTCTTCTGGCGGCTGGGAGTTACACATCGAATCTCACTGCTCCTGAGTGGTTTGAGTATTCTGCTGCATCAGAAGGGGAGCGATCGCGCCTTTGAAGCCGCCGCAATTGATCGTTCAACGACATCATTTTGATGGCGTTCATGGGGTAATCAATTATTTTAACGCTATTAGCACCCCAAAACCCTTACCAGGAAAGCGTTTCAAGGGCATTCGTTCAAAGTTTTCATTAGTAGTCAACGATCGCCGTGCCGCACGGTCTAAAAATCCCCTAAATTGTCCAGCTCACACCCCATGAAAGAACGTTAAAGTTGTGCGTTCATGGGGTGTCCTCGCGTTCATGGGGTGTCCAAACTGTTGAAAGCAATTCCACCCAGCAACCCTGTTGTTTTTTTACTTGATACTCCACAGTCAGCCAAGGCACGCAGGTGATACGGTCATCAAGCAAAATGCCGCTTGACACTAGAGCGTCCAAAACAGAACCAGCTAGATTGTCTAGATCGCCTCTATGCGCCCCTTGAAGCTGAATCTTAACGCCTGCTCTTGAGATGGGGAAGCCCAGAGCGATCGCTGTTGATTGGGCTGGTAAGAATTGTTTTCTTATTACCACATGAGAGCGGACGCGATCGCGCCTTTGAAACAGCACAGGGCGATCGTTCAACGCCACCTTTTCAACGTCGTTCATGGGTTCATCAGTCATCTTAACGCTATTAGCACCCCAAAAGCCTTACCAAGAAAGCGTTTCAGGGGCATTCGTTCAAAGATGTCGTTAGTGGTCAACGATCGTTCTGTACTGTTTAAAGGGTCATCGGTTATCAATGAACCTTTATTTTTAGGATTGTCCCTTAAAAATCACCCTAGTAGAAGCCACTCGCTTGACCCGCGCAGCTCCACAACTCGCCCATCATCTACTAGCTGGAATGTCCAACCCATCCTCGCTGGCGGCGCTGGGTGCGATGTCAGCACAGCATCGCACCAAGTATAAGTAGGGTCTACTTCAGTTCCACCAATCTGCTTAACCTTACAAAGCGTTCCGGGCTGGGCAGCTTCCCGCGCTTGCTCCATCATTGTCATCAACTCACTGCGGCGATTGGTCGGAATCGCAAGCCAAACGCGGCGCTTTTGATATTCATCTAGGACGGCGGCAAATGCTGCCATCAACATATGCAATTCAACGCCATCCGAAGCGCGTTGGAGGTCTTTGGCACATTCTTCAATTTCCTTGGCATCGTCGGGCGTTGCAGTCGAAATCGTAGCTGGTGAAGGATGGGGTGAAGGATGGAGTGAAGGGTTGAAACCTTCTCCAGCCGTACTGTTGACAGGTGGTGAAGGATTGTCCACTGCTACATTGCTATCAGTTAAAGCAATTTCTGTTTGCACAACAGTCATTAACTCATTTTCTTTTTTTTCTGAGTTGGTGATTTTTCCTTCACCATCCTTCAAAATCTTGCCCTGTAACGATTCTGACCCTTCACCGTATCCTTCACCGTATCCTTCACTACCCTTCACCGCCTGAAAAAGCCTGTAATCGTATGTCGGTATATCGCGATCGCCATCGTTGCGAAGTCGAAGCCCTTGAATGGCATTCCCCGTCTTTTGGTGAACCTTCTGAACTTCCTTCCACCCTAAAATCGATTGGCAAAGTTCTAGTAGGTCGGGGCTGAAGTTCTTCGAGGCACGAGGTGAAGTCCCAGAACCTCGGCAGTAAGTATGGTAATCGCCGTAAAGCGTCCTGCTGTCCTCTGAATTGTTGCCGATTGGTGTTATCGCCAAGCGATCGCGGATAACTCGGTCATTCAACCAGGCTGCAACACTGTTTGTTCTGATGCAGTTTTCCCAGAACTGCTGATCTACTTCGGGCGTTGCTTCAAGTCCCATCAATACTTGTGTGACACGCTCGGAAGGGATGTTCAGCAGATGATTTGTAAATCCTGCCAGTTCAGACTGAAACTCTGCATTAAGATCACGTCGCTGGCTGGGTGATGTCGTCGCATTCAAGGGAACTGTAACTACCCGGCGAGTCATGCCGCTGCTGGAATCTCCTGTAAAAACTGGGAAGTTGGAGCTGACGATTACCATGCCGTCGTACCGAAATTGAAACGCCTGCTTACCCTTAATTTCTCCCCTCAGCCAGTCTCCACCGATTAGGCTCTTGAATTTCCCTAACTGCTTCACTCCCCGATCTTCGTCCCAAAAAAGAACCAATCGCTTCTTAAAAGCATTGACCATTTCAAACTTGTTCGATGTCAGGTCTTCGAGGGTGCTGGAATGGCAATTTTGAGCGCCAATTAAGTCAACTAGCAGCCTCATAAAAGTGCCTTTTCCGCTGCCTCCCAGCCCGATCAAGTGAACGAATTTCTGAAGGTCTGCGCGTCCAAGTAGAACAGCATTTGCAAAGCAGATCAGGATCTCTTTCAACTTGGCATTCCCCCCTGTCGCATGAGTCAGGAAGGCATCAATACCAGTCCAATCAGTAGCCTTTGAATCGTGGCATCGTGTCAGCGCCCAAGTGAATCGATAACTAGGACAATGTGGCAACAATTCACCCGCCGCCAAGTCTAGAACACCGTCTTGAAACGGCAGCAGTTTGTTAGGAGCTGGCTCTACCCATCGCCGCTGCATCAATTGGCATCGTAGGTTTTTTACGATGTTTGTTATGAAACTGTAGGAGCCATAGCCCGATATGCCCCATCCTCGGATGATGCCATGAATAACAGATTCAATGTATTCGTCACTTTCTGCTGTCCAGACTCCCGGAAGCTCCGACTCGTAAAGCATCCAGGTTTTTGACTCGTTGTTAAAAAGAAGGCGATCACGGTACTTTTCAGCAATCTCGTCGGCTATTTTGTCCGCTTTCCGCGACTGGCGATCGCCGCGATCATTCTGACTGTCACCTTCATCTTCCTCCTCCGTCCAAGCGTTTATTTCCGCCTCGCGTTCGGCAACTGCTGCGTGAATTTGTTGTTCTAGTCGTGTGATAAATTCGGGTGCATCCATCACTTGCAAAATTTCAACGATATCGTGTTTTTCATCTAGATCGCTGTAAATTTTTACCGGGTTAATGGCAATGCAAGGCAGTCCAGCCAGGGCGCATCCTTCCTCAACTGCCTTAAGCTTCTTGAATCCTGTGTCGTCAATGTCGTGTAGAAAAACTAGGATTACTCCTAAATCTTTTAGCGATTGAGCCATACTCAGGATTGCTGAATCTGTCCAGCTACCACCCTGGAGGCTAATTGCCGCGAGTCCTGCCCCCCTTGCAGCTTCTACGCACTTTTCACCCTCGACAAGTAGCAGCGCCTTGACTTCGCCTTCTGTTGCCGAGATAGCTTCTAGCGCCTCATCAAATCTGTAAGGATTCCAAGGACGATCGCCTTTAACCCAATGCTCAACGCCTTCGCTGTCGCGGTGCCAGGGCGTGAATCTTTTTATGCGCCCTTTCTCGGAGTCATGCCACTCTTTGCGGATAGTCCACTGGTGATCAGAATAGTCATATCGAATTTCAACAACTTCGCCGTGAGTGCGATCACGTCGCCGTGTTGGTTCTGGGGAATCAGTTGCAGGTGCTGCCAGCTTAACAAGATTAATCCCCCCTTCCGGTATTGGCGGCGGAACTGGGGCAGGCTGGCGCTTGGGTGTATGAATAACTTTAGGGAAGCGATCGCCGCTTTGCTTCTGGTTCAATGGTGCGATTGTTTCCCGGATAAGCGCAGAATCGCACTGATTTGTCCAACATTTGTAAGCGCCTTGATGCTTACCTTGCAACGAAACTGTCATCTTTCCGGCACAGATCGGGCAATCGTAAATGCCCTTTTCCGCCTTTCCCGCGCGTGGCGTTAACTTGTTCAAATGATCGAGAATACTGAATTTCGATTGTGTAAAAACCATTTAAAAATTCCCTCAACTCTTTGCTGTGGCGGTCGTTTAGTTGAATGTTTGTGTTGCGGCGATCAAAAATATTTGCGTAGCTGGATCGCGGTAGCTTGCGTCTTCTAGAATGCTCAGGCAGTCACTAAGTGAGCGCCTGTTGATCGCCCGTCGCAATTGGTTTTGGAGGGAATTTGGATGGTCAGAAGGTAGTGGCGATCCCTTTGTTGGAGCGTACAGCGATCGCGCTTTGGAGGAAACTACGGTTTTCCGAGCGGATAACCGTGTTATAACTGTAACGGGTGACAGATTTGCAAATGGCTGCTTTGCAAATGTTTGCTTTACGGGAATGTCAGACATAAAATTAGATCAATTAGTAGATCCACTGCGCCCGGTTTCGCTGCTGGAAACTTTGAAGACCGAGCGCGTGGGTGTGCAAGAAAGAAAACGGAAGAAACCCCGGTAGCCTTATGCTGCTGGGGTTTTGCCTTTTTGGGCTACAAAATCGCGCCAGTATTTCTCAAGTGCGCGGCGAGTAACCTCGGATTTAGAACGCCCGATATGATCAGACATTATTTTTAAGTGCTGGAATTCGGAGTTGTTCAATCGCTGGGTGAACCTTATCTGTCGAATTTCTTTCATTTTTAGTCGGACTTCTAATTTAGACAAGTATAGCCGATGGATCGCTAAGCGATCGCCGCAGCGCGACTTTCAGGCAAAAATAAACTTTTTCCATAGACTTATCAACAGGTTTTCAACGCATCAATGAATAAATGACAGCAAAAAGCATCTCACTTTGCCACTGTTGGAGGTGCAAGGGGGGAGTAAATTGTCATACATTATTGGAAAAACTAACACTTATTAAGTTTATTGAAGGCGAAGCCTGCTACCTAAGTGATCGCCTAATCACTTGCTCAACCCTCCGCATAACAAGGCTCATTACCCTTTCCCCTTATCTGGGGAGGGGTTTTCTTTATCTTTTTGGCGTTGCTTTGCTGCCTGAGATGCCAGATAACTCAACAAATTTGCAAGGCTGCGCTCCTCCTCTTCCGCCCATTCTGAAAGGATTTTATGCACATCTTCGCTTAGTGTGATCGTGGTTCGTAGCCTGTTGCCCATTAGGTCGTCCAGTTCGCTTGTATTTGCCATCGATCATATCCTTTCGTCGGTTTATAAAGATTTTTGGCACCAATTTATGCCACTGGCATTACTGTATGCTACTTTATATAACAACAGCCAATTAATGCCACTAGCAACCAAAAGATGACACCAACAGGCATCATGCTGTCTGAAGTGTCAATTGCGCCCAAAACTAGGCGCAGCAACGCTTACACCTAAGAATGAGTAAAAATAACCATGCAAACGACCGACCGAATTTTGACAACTCCTGCCAGTTCTCCCCCAGTTCTGGCAACGGGCTACGACTGCGGTAATGGTAGTGTCAAACTAATAGTTGATAACTCTGAAGTCCTTATTCCGTCGTACTTTGCGGCGTTGCACAGTGAAATTTACGACGTTATCGAATCCAAGCAAGGATCTCTAATTGAATATTTAGGCGGCGATCGCGCTGACCTCGTTGGACAAAAGTGGCTAACAGGTAATGTTGCCTATCAAGTTAACCCTCAAGGGCATCAGCGGACTGTTGACGACTTAAACGGGAAAGTCCATTTAGCGCTGCAATTACTGTTAGGCGCACTGGGAACTATGCAGCATCGTTCTAAGTGGAATTTGTCGATTGTTTGTTCGATTCAGGATGCTCAGGCGCTAGGCGGCGAATTGTCGAAAGCGATCGCAGGACGGCACAATATCCGCGTCAACAATAAAGGTGTGACCTCGGTTGAAGTTGCCGTTAGTGCAGTGCTAGAAGAGGGCAGCGGCGCAGTTGTTTCGGCGCTTGCTTCCGGACTGATTCAGCCAAAAACGCAGAACATTGTCTTGGACTTTGGCGGCGGTACAACCATCGCTTCTGTGTTTGCACCGGGCGGAAAATTAATCACCCGAAAAGTTACACGAGGGGGCGTTGATTGTCTGATTGAAGCTATCGCCAAAAACCTTAATACACGTCGCCAACTGCTGAAGGAAGCCGACAGGCATCTAATACGACTTGGTATCGAAAACCAGTCTTTTCAATATGGGAAAACTAACTGGAACTTCCGTGATGTTTATAACACTGAACTTAAACCTTGGGTCGTCGCAAATCTTGCTACAGCGCTTAAAAGTGTTGAAGCTTGGCGCGATCAATCTGACTCAATTATTGCAATCGGCGGTGGTTCTCAGCTACCGACAATCAACACATTGCTGGGCATTCAGAACATTGTTACTAGCTACGATGCGGTTTGGCTAAACTGCCGAGGGCTGCAACGTTTGGCAGGAATCAAACTGCGGAGGGCTGCGTGATGTCAAAGACCTCTTCTGAGCGCGTGTCAATTAGGCAGCATCACCTCGATTACCTTAAAACTTTCGGGCAAGCGCTAGGGACTTCCGACTTGACCGAAGTCGTGAATCACGTTTTAAATTGTCATCGCCTAGGCTGCGGAAATGTGCCAACAAATCCCAACCAAAACTCGGTTCAAACGTTGCCGAAAAGTCAGCCAGAAGCGCAAGTTAAAGCAGCAACCGATGATGATCTAATTGATGCTTTGGGAGACTTGTTAACTGCTGCGTAATGCGATTGATTATCAGGGTTGCATTTGAAAACAGTAATAGGTCTTGAAGATGCAACAGCAAGAAACTCCCTACGTTCGCCCTATGCCAAAGTTCGAGCTTTGGGAACCCGCTTTAGTGGTTAAAGAAGATGGAGGATACGTAATTAACAGGATTGTCATCGTAACGGGTATTTTTTATTCTCAGAAAAGCTTCGATCAACCCCTCCCAAAAAGACCAGTATGGTCGTATTTTGTTCGTTTTTCTGAGCGCGATGATCTGCATATCGACTTTCTCCATGAAGAGGATCTGCAAAAATTCCCGCCTTTTTCTCAACCTGATGACAACGATCTCGATGATGAATAAAGTTTTTTGTCAGTAACCAGCGGTTCTAGTTTACGAGGCTTGTACCGCTGGCACTGGCTCCCACCAAAGTAAGGAGACATTTCAATAATGACATACGAGCTACAAACTGCAATCCAGCGCCGAATTGACCATAACAGACTTCACGGCGTTGGTTTCGTGGAAGGGCAGATGATGCCACACGGACTTAGCTTAGAAACTGCCTGCACTCTGGCTGAGTTTTGGGTGCAGGGCATGAACGACGAAGCGCGATCGCTCATTGAAACACTTCCCCAGGCTGAGATAGTCCAGCGCATATACAATCGCGTAGCGGGGATTGCCAGATGAAATCACCAACTAATCAAAACCCCTGGATAACTTACACAGTAGTCACCCAATCTGGCACGACATTCACCCATTTCACCAAGCTAGGAAATCTCGACGAAGCACAAGCGGAATGGGAGCAAGAGTTTAACCAGAAAGCCACCAGCATCATGCTTGATGCTTATGACAGTGAACCTGATTTTTCTGACTGGTTTGAAGACGATGACAGTGAACCTGATTTTTCTGACTGGCTTGAAGTTGTTCCGCAAGTCGAGTATCACGTTTCAGAGCTGATTGAAGACCGAGCCTGGTACGAAGACTTTTTAGCAGAAGTTCAGAAGATGAATGAGGAAACAGAGGCATGAAAGATAACGATTTTAGCCTCCCAATGGCACTGCTTTCATGCTTTCTCGGCTGGCAATTATTCGCCACCTATACCCAAGCGCAGAAGCTAAACCAGAAGCTCGGCATCTGCCAGCAGCGAGAACAACGCACAAACGAAATGATTGATAAACTTCGCCAGTTCAACTAACAGAAACAATGCCCTCAGATACTACCTGGGGGCTACCAATTCACTAAGGAGAAAATATGCAATTCGAGAAGCAAGGCGGGGCGATTGTTAAGTACGAAGGCAAGAAGTCAGGTATCCATAAAGTTCAAGCCTTAGATCCAACACTCGTTGGACTGACCAAGAACTACTTCAACATCGACCTGAAAGAGCTGCCCAACATGACCGACCAGCAGCTTGCAGAATTTGCCGATAGAGCGCAGGCGATGGACAGGTTGATCGAAGTATTACCCATCCTTGAAAAACATTTCAAAACTCTGATCGAAGGTCAGGTTAAATACGAGCAATTCGTAGCCGAGATTCAGAAGGATGCCGCCAAAGCTGCTAAACAAATCGATCAGCAGATATTGAATGTTTTTTTGGCTGGGAAGGGCTACCAAGACCATCTCAAGTTGATGGGGGACAAGGCACGGCACGGGGTCTTAAAACTCCAAGCCGAGAGCCGCAGCGCCCTAAGTTTGGAGCGTTTGGACTTCCAAAGCGCACTTCAACTGGTGCAGCGCCGTCACCAGTCCAGCGCTCAACGTATCCAAGAACGAATCCCCATGATGCAACGACGGGAGGCGATCGCTGAACAAGTGCGGAAAGAGTCTGAGCAGCGGAAAGACCTACTCACGAACGGCACCAGAAGCGCAAGTAAAAAAGGTTTTTGGCAGGGAATTGGTGATTGGTTTCGCGGTCAATAAGTGAGGTTGATTTAATGTTTGATCCAAACGATTTTCAGCCTCGCAATGAGGCTGATTTTTTTGAAAACGACGAGCAAGAATCTAGCCCGTCTAGGTTTTATAAAGCGGCTGGGAATGTGTCTGAATTTGGGCTTTACTTCTCCGGTGGACTGGCGATCGCCTTACTATCTCGCCTAGTACCTGGGATGTTGATTGCTTACGCGATACTACTAGGTTTGGTGGGTGGATATATTGCGTTGGCTCTAGGTCGAGATAGGCGGGAATCTGCGGTGATTGGGCTGGCGATCGCCGCTTCAACAATTGCGGGATTTTGGGATGCAGTAATTAACCTTGTTGCCGTTCTTAACCCAGTCCTTCTAGTTTCACTCCCGACTTTTTTTGTATGCCTCGCAATCCTTTGGAGGGTCAAGAAATGAACCCCAGACTGGTAATGTTGTCCGCGTTTACTTTGGGCGTGATTGGCGCTGCTGTAGGTACTGCGGGAGACTTTGATGGAAAGCTTATTTATTGCCAACCTACCCAAAACGGATGCGTAGAAAGGTCAGTGCCTGACTGGATAAAGCTGAATTCATCTATTACCAATGTGCGGCGCGAACCAGGCGCAGCAGGTTGGAAGCTTTCGGGCGCGTTCCTCTCGGTTGCTGGGTTCTGGGTGTCGATGTCCTTAGCGCGATCGCTTGCTAACCAGGAAGCCAAAGCGCAGAAATACCAAAATGTTTGGGAGGGGGTAAGTCTTCAAAAACTACGGATTCAATCGCAGGCAGAGCTGGAAGCGTTTAACCAGCAGGCGATGATTCAAGCTGCTGAAGCGTCTTATGCCGTCTTAGAACCCTACGATCAACCGTTATTTGACGGGCGCGATTCACTCGACACCAGCAACCAAATTGAAGCAACTGCCGCGCCTGAACCCCAGACCGAAACAACTCCCAGCCTTCCCCCGTGGTTTAAAAGCTTCCTGTCTAGCACTGCGCTGGCATGGGGGAATCAAGGCGGCGGGAAGAGTTGGTTTGTGCGGTTGTTGGCGCAGAAAAAAGTTGAAGCCGGATACCATCTGATCGTTTTTGACCCCAACTCCAACGCCCGTGAATGGGAGGGGGTGGAACTGTACAACACATACGAAGACATTGAAGGGGCGATGGCATCCTATGTCGGGGAAGTGATGGGCAGGTACGAGGAATTTGGGCGCTCGGACATTTCAGAAGAAGAATGGCGATCGCGATTGTGGAAAGACGGGAAGGCGATCGCAGTCATCGCAGAGGAAGCCACAACTTACAGTGACTTCATTTCAGACAAAGACCTGCTGGGCAAGTTCGTCAGGGTATCTGCTACTTTGTCCCGAAAGCAAGAAATGCCCGTAACCTTCGTTGCCCATAACAATACTCAGACCTGCCTGGGTGACATCAAAGGACTAGCTAACCTAATCGCCCGGATGCAGCAGATCCAACTTCTGCCAACTACTGACCCTTTAACCTCGCAGCCCGTTGCCAGCGGTAAGGCGTTAATCCGGCTTGATGGCTCAACGGAATGGATGGAGGTATCTACTCCCAAGATTGACCGGAAGATTACCAATTTCAAGGTGAGCAAGGAAAGCGATCGCCCTCCCCAGCCCATCAAAGACAGTTCGCCCGATGACCTCTGGGAGACTGCGCGGCAACGACTCGAAGCGACGTATAAGCAGGATACGGCTGAGGATACGACAGTGCCAAACGTATCCTGCAACAACTCCGAGGGGGATACGACAGATACGAGCGTATCCAGCCAAGATAACGGCACAGTGGATGATTCAGGCGATGAGGATACGCCGGATACGTATCCAGAAGGGCATGGTTTCCCGTCTGAGAAGCAACTTTTGACCATGCTCAAGGATACGGACTTACCGCCAGGAAGATTTATCAAGGAAACCCTGAAAGCGACCAAAACAGAAAGGTATAGGGCAGCTAAGAGGGCGATTGCATTCGTACTGCGGCGGCATGGTGATTTTGGATTGATGGAAAAATTCAAGGATTGTCTATAAGAACATGAAGCTAAGCAAGCGAGACAAATTGCTACTAGCGATCGCCGCCTTAGTCGAGGTGGACGACAGGCAAGGCGGGCGCAGAAATGAGATAAATTTTTCAGGCTCACTGCTCACCAGTGACAACATGAATTACTTAGCTGAGCAGTGCGAGGGAATGTGGGACTGGACAGAGCAGCAGTTGATAGGCAGCGCTTCTGCCTGGATTAAAGAATTAGGAGGCGGCGATGAGTGACTTTATTTACTGGCTGATCGAAATGATTGTGCGATCGCTTCCAGATGAGGTGGTGGAAAAGATCAACTCTGTCAGCTTGGATGAATTGGATACAAGGGGGCTAATTATTTGGGCGGATGGAGGGAACCATGAAAACTAATGCCCAACGCCTAACCCAACGAGCGCTGATAATCCAGTGTTTGACGAACCGACTATGGGAAGCAAGCCCGGAAGCGATCACCCAAATTCTAAGCGAGTTGCCCGATGGTGTTGTGGAAGCGATCGCCTCCAAGTTAATTGAAGTTCTAGAGATGGGAGGAAGCACCCATAAGGAGTAGGATGGTTAGCCTCAAGGACGGAAAGATGGAAGCTCCTGCTGTTTCCAAGCGGGGGCTTTTTTGTTGGCTATTAGCTGATGGGGCGATCGCTAATTTGCGGCTGTTTATAGGGTTATAGAGTCTCTCAAATACTTAACCCTTGCCGAATTAATTCATCTGGTACAGGCACATTGTCACCAGTATCCGTAGGTTGGTCGCGCCAGATTTCTACCAACTCTCTGTATACTTCTAGTGCTTTGCCTGTATCCCGCACTGAGTCATTGACCGCATAAATTTCCTCGCCTACCCGCAGTACCAAGTTCACGGTTAACACCGCCCTCGCTACCAGGGAAGCCATCACCCCTTCCGGATCGGTCAAAGGCCATTGCTCCCCATACTTGGACTGCGTGACCTTAATACACCTTTGTATAGTAATAGAGAAAATTTGGTCGCTAAGGCTGAAAGTTGTGAATAATAAAGCTTTTAGCGATCACCTCAACTAAAAACTTTTTAGCTTTGGTAGTCCCATTGTTCCCTACAAACGGGACTGTTAATGCGGTAGAAGCTGGATTCCATCCCCAATCATCGCATCCGTTCAGAAAAGCTGCCAATCAGGAAAGCTGCACATCGCTTTTGTTTATATCTATAAGAATGGCACTAGTGGTCTGTCAAAAAAGAATTGACGGATAATAGAAATGTAAGCAACCCATAAACAATGCCAGCCAAACGATATATTGTTTCCCTGACAAATGAGGAACGGCAAACGCTAG